>CAYSLN010000152.1:0-5518 GCA_964431825.1 uncultured Pirellulales bacterium
AAAACAAACCCAATTTTGCTGGATACCCAAATGAACATAAACTCTTATAAACAAAGGACTATAAACAATGAACCGTGAACAACGAACCAATAAAAAACAAACCCAATCAAACCCAATTAAAAAGCCCCCCGCGGCTTGTGCCTCAGGTGTGCTTGAGCGGGGATAAACAAAACCGCCGATACTTAAAAACAGCATCGGCGGCATATAACTAACTATGTTAACCTTCCCGTCAACAATACGACAAGCTAATAGGCTGCTTCTTCGGCGCTTTCAGCTTTTTAGCAGGGACATCTCGCTGAGAACCAAGTTTTATGGGTAATTTTGTCTTAGGCGAGGGCTTGATTTTTCCAAAAAGCAGCTCGGTTGAAACTCTTATAGAATCAGGTGTGCCGCTGAAATTACAGACCACGGCATCAGCCTCCTTTGTCGTGCCTTCTATGTAAGGATAGTTTGTCACAACAACTATCTTATGCCCTGCTTTTTTCAGCTTTTTGGCAAGCAGCTGATTGTTCCCCGATTTGACTATTCGGGCGTAATAGTTGGTCATAACCACAAGGTCAGTCTGTTTGGCAAGTCCAAGACACTCGGCAATCTCTTCATCAGTTGCAGAGAAGTCCGTGTCGGCCAGAATCAGATTCGTCGAATGATTTACCATCGCCTCGCAGAACATATGCGTGTGCATATAAGGGTCCTTCCCGCAAAATTCGTAAGGAATACGCTGCTCGATAACCAGGATTTTCTGTTTCGGATTCAACGGCAGCATCTTTTTGTCGTTTCGCATAACAATCAGGGCCTTCTTCGCAACATCCCAGGAAAAGTCTACGACCTTTTTACTCATAGCATAAGCTTGGGCTTTTTTCGGGTCCCTTTTGCCGGCTGTTGTAAACAAGCCCTGGTCATACTTCACTCTTAAAAGATGTGTAACGGCCTCATTAAGTCTCTCCTCAGAGATTTCGCCCTTTTCGACCGCCTGCTTGATCCCGAAGAAGCACTGCGACCTCGATTCATCATCAGCTTTTAAGAGTATCGTATCGCACCCCGCTTTTATCGCTAACGCGCAAGCCCTCGGAAGAGGCCATTTTTTCAAGATGGCGGCCATACCAATAGCATCGGAAACAATAACTCCATCGAATCCAAGCTCTTCTCGTAAAAGCCCCGTAAGCAGCTTCTCCGACAAAGTCGTGGGGAATTTATCGTCATAAGCTGGGTAAACAGAATGCCCCGTCATAATGGCTTTTACACCCGCGTCTATCGCCGCTTTGAAGGGAACTAGCTCTACTTCCTGCATTCTCTTTTTGCCGGCCCTGATTACATCCAGAACATCGTGGGCATCGGTCGCCGAATCGCCTCTTCCGGGGAAATGCTTGGCGGTCGCCGCTATGCCACCGTCCTGAAAACCTTTCAGCAAAGCAACAGCTTGTTTTGCACATGTCTCAGGGTCATCACCGAAAGACCTGACTCCGATTTCAGGATTCTTCGGATTTATATTCACATCACAGACCGGTGAATACATTTGCGTAACGCCGATAGCACTCAATTGTTTGGCAATGGTCAAACCAATTTTATAAGTCAACTTGACGTCGCCGATAGCAGCCATACCCATTGGAGGCGGGAATTGTCTTATGCCGCCAGCCATATAATCGTTCTTAAAATCGCCCTCGAAATCGATGGTCATATGAAGAGGAATTCCGGACCGTCTTTTCATCGCAATTGCCTGTAATTTATTCAAATCTTTCGTGTATTCTTCCGGCGTTATGCTGATACCAAAGGTCTTGCCGGCAAAATAAGTATTAGATATGGCAAAATAATCTTTTGGCTTCTTGAAATTCTGGTCTATCTGGGAATTTCCCCAGTAAAGGTTTTTGCAGGTCTCAACCGCATAAGGCTCCAGACAAAGACCGCCGCAGTGCAATTTTGTGATTTGTTCAATTCCGCTTGGTGTTATCATCGCGCCGCGCCGGGTAAATGTTAAAAGCTGGCCGACCTTTTCTTCCAAACTCATCTTTGCTAATTTCTTACTGATAAATGCATCTCTTTTCGCATTGCTTTTCTTCGCCATTTTTTATCTCCTGTTCTTCTTTGTTTATGATTCCCATTTACCACGGTTATCAGGACCCACCCAGAATCTCCGCTCACTCTTCCAGCCATCTTCATCAATCTTCAAATCTTTTGTCTTCCATCCTGATTCAATCCGTTTTGTCAAATCATCAAACCCTTTATTCCATGTTAGCCCGTCAGGAACCGTAACATTCATACTTCCCGCAGCGTTTGCATATCTTAAGCAGGTCTCAATAGTATGATTCCAGACAAATGCAGAAAGAAATCCTGCAATCGCTGAATCACCGGAACCCAGCGCTCCCACGAATTTTTCCTCCTGATAAACAGGGAACCAAAGCTCGCGATTAGCCCAGTTTTCGAGATCAGAACACCCTGCCGCACCTAACTTCTCAAGCCGGTCCTTATTAGCGGTACGAATATATAATCCCCTGTGACCACATTTAACCATGGCTATCGCTGTACCCATTTCTAATAAGTCACTTCCAAGGGTGGAAATCTCTTTCACAGTCATATGGTCAAGCACGCTGTCTTTGGGGCCGAGTTTTGCTTTCTTTTCGAGAAATTTTTCTTTATAAAGAAAATAGAATATCTCTTCTGCGCTTGGCACCATAATATCCGATAGTGGTACCCAGTCATTAAGAATTGCCTTCCAGTCAACCTGACCGGCTGGACTATTTACATCGGGAAGTGAAAGGTCGAGCGCAGTAGTAGTGCCTAATTCCTTTGTTTTCTTAAGGATTTTTGTTAACTCGGCCCCTGTGTTTTCATAAATCTTCTTCATCCACGGCGGATAACCAAAAAGCATCAGTTTCGAACGCTGCACAAGGTCGAAATCCATATCATCATAACCGAAAGTATCATTCGCACCACAATGATGTAGATAAAAACGGTCGATGCCGGGGATACAAATGGCAATGGTATACGATGTTGATTCACCATCGACCATGTGTATACCTTTGAATTGGCCTTCATGTTCTTCATACCAGGTCAGTATCTGTTTTCCGAAGTCGTCGTTACCGATTTTACCGATTAATTCCGTTTTGACACCAAGCCGACGGATAGAAACGCCGGCATTTGTAACCGGCCCTCCTCCTACAACAACACACTCGCCCATATTAATCATTTTGCCGGGCACAAGTACATCTGTCATTTTGTCCACTTTACCCTCAATAGTAAAAGCAGGTATCAAGTCAAGGCACGTATGGCCTGCGGCCACAATTTCAATGTCTTTCTTGTTCACTATTCACTCCTTATTGTTTTTTTCTTAGTACACTATTTAACAACAACTACTTTTTGTTTTGCATAACGCCAACCACGGCATCAAAGGCCGGCTTGGCTTGATATTGACGATCGAACAACATCGGATAGTCAATCCTTCCCCTTATGGGCATGTAGCTTCGCCACGACTGGCCGTCATGCACGGCCCAAAATGTCACTCGGCTGATCTTGTCACTATGCTTGTGAAAGAGCGAAAAAATTGCAGCGTATCTGTCCGCCAGCTCTTTTTGAACGGAGTCCGGCAGGCCGTCCGGATATGGATTGTGCTTCTTCTGCGTTTCGGAATCAAAGGAGGCCAAGTCCACTAACTTGGAATCAACGGGATAAAAAGGAAGCACGCCTATATCCATCTCCGTAATCATAACCTTAACACCTAATTTGGAAAGAGCCAGGATAGCGGTCTCAATATCTTCGATTTGCGGATAATCCAGAAACCAATGTCCCTGTATGCCAACGCCGTCCACGCGTATGCCTTTTGATTGCAGGTTTTCAATCAGCCGAATAACATCTTCACATTTGGACTGCTTTACAAAATCGTATTCGTTATAGTAAAGCTGGGCGCTGGGATCAGCCTGGCGTGCATATTCGAAGGCTTTTTGCACATAATCTTCACCGATGATTTCGAGCCATTTGCATTTTCTAAAGCTGCCGTCCTCCATAATTGCTTCGTTAACAACGTCCCAACCGTGGACTTTGCCTTTGTAGCGGCCCATCACAGTGAAGATATGCTCTTTCATTCGCTCAAGCAACACTTCGCGGCTTAAAGCATTGCCGGACTCATCCTGGAACACCCAATCCGGCGTTTGATAAAACCAGACGAGAGTGTGACCGACTACGAACATTTTGTTCTTTTGGCCCAAATCCACAAAACGGTCCGCCGGTCCGAAATTATATTTGTTCGGTTCCGGATGGATTTCCTCCCATTTTAATATATTTTCCGATACGATGCTGTTGAAGTGTTTTTCCACAATGGCCATGGCCTGGGGCTCCTTGCCGGTAATCTGATCCAGGTTCAAGGCCACACCTATATAAAAATCGTCCTTGAACACGTCTTTCAACGCAGCCCGTCCTGAGTCAGATCGAAGGGATTGGGTGTCTTTATTGGAATTCAATTAGTGTCCTCCCTGTTCAAGTGCTTTGTATTCAAACCAGTCAAAATCAGCCGGTACCGTACATGGTTTGCCGTTGCCCGTGGCATACATGCCGAAATACACGCCTGTAAAACACATACCATGATCAAAGCCTATCACTTCGACAGATAGGTCCTTAGTCAGTGCCGTACCCAGAGAATGTTTTTCTCCAGTGGCGGAGGTGCAGAAGAACTCATATGATAATGGAGCGGCCTTAATGGATAAGGTGACAGGACCAGGTTGAACGTCTACATATTTGACGGGTTCAACGACCTCACTATCAATGACTTTCCGTAAGAAGATTTGGCGCTTGCCTTCGCGCAGGGTAACACCGAGGTCATAATGAAACCTGTCGTTTTGTCGAACCACTAAACCAGCTTCTTCATTTTCGCTTTTGGGATCAAATTCCAGTAAGGTGGATGCCACACAATTGAAATCCACTTGGCGACGGCCCACAAACGCAGGTGAGTCCTGATCACTCATACTAACGGCCGAACCCTTTAAGCGTAGGTAGCCGGCGCGCGCGGTCAGGGAGTAATCTGCATCGTTGGGGTTCCTGAGGAAATTCCAGTGCAAGGCAAACGAGGTGGCGTCGAACTTATCCCTTGCAGGCGGTTGTTTCCAGATATGCTGCTTTAAACGCGGTGCAGTCATTTCCAGGACAATGGTTCCGTTGCCGTTGACCACCGGCCAGCCCTCTTCATTGAAGACAACGGGTGCCAGGAAGGTTTCCCGACCCATATGGTGATAATGGCCTCCTTGCGGCCGGATGGCCAGACACACCAGCCACCAGCCGTCGGGAGTTTCAACAAGGTCTGCATGCCCGACAGCGCGGATTGGGTTGCCGTCGAGTCCACGATGCGTAAGGATGGGATTGTTTGGATCCGATTCGAACGGTCCCCATGGAGAATCACTGCGAGCTATGGTCGCCATATGACCATAACTGGTTCCGCCCTCTGAAATCATCAGGTAATATTTACCGTTTATTTTATAAAGGTGCGGTCCTTCCGGCCAGATGCCGCCGGTGCCGCGCCATATTTCCTTCAGTTCTC
>CAYSLN010000153.1:0-5516 GCA_964431825.1 uncultured Pirellulales bacterium
GGCTTCGTAAAGGGTCGCCGCCAAATCTGTATATCCGGAAAAATCGGCAGCCATGTTATCGAAAGCTTCTTCTGCCTGGTCGTAGCTTCTCGACGTGGCAAGAGATAGAACATTTGTCCTTGAAAAACCTATCTCTGCTTCGCTCACATACGGACTGTCAGGATGGTTTTGCATTATTTGCTCGTAGAGATTTTTTGCCTGTTCGTAATTTTTTTCCCATTCATATCCTCTTGCGGTACAGTAAAGTATATTTGGCAAATCCAGGTGTTCGGGAAAGTCCGCAAGTAGTTCATCAACAGCTTCTTCTGCCGCGTCGTAGTCTTTCGATGTGATAAGAGACCAAACTTCCGCACTTGCAAAACCTATCTCTGCTTTGCTCGCATGCTGACTGTCGGGATGGTTTTCTATTATTTGCTTGTAGAGAAATTTTGCTTGTTCGTATCTTTGTGCCCATTGATATGCTTTTGCGGTCCAGAAGAGTGTATCCGGCAAATCCGGATGTTCGGAAAAGTCCGCAAGTAGTTCATCGGTAGCTTCTTCTGCCGCGTCGTAGTCTTTCGACAAGATAAGAGACCAAATTTCCGCCCTTAAAAAACCTATCTCTGCTTTGCTCGCATACTGACTGTCGGGATGGTTTTCCATTATTTGCTTGTGGAGAAATTTTGCTTGTTCATATCTTTCTGACCATTCGTATCTTCGCGCGGTCCAGTAAAGTGTATCCGGCAAGTCCGGATGTTCGGAAAAATCTGTAAGCAGTTTATCTATAGCTTCTTCGGCCTGGTCGTAGTTTTTCGATATGATAAGAGACAGGACATCGACCCTTGAAACTCCTAATTTTGCCTTACTGGCAGACGAACTGTCAGGATGACTTTCTATCATCTGCTGATAGATGCTCTTTGCGTTTCCGTATCTGTCTTTCCATTCGTATTCCCGTGCAATAGAGTAAAGCGCATCCTGTAAATCCGGGTCCCTGGTGAAATTGGTAATCAGTTCCTGCGTTTGCACCTCAGCCTCAGCAAAGTTACGCTCCTGGATAAGGGAAATGACATTCGACTTTGCCTGCTCAAGTTCAGCCGATGCCTCCGCGAAGCACTTTGCGCCTGTTGCCAAAAACATCAAAGCGCACAATAGCAGAATTGGAATGTTTGTTTTTTTAAGCATAATTTTACCTCCGCTCAAAAAACATACTTTGGATTATTTGTTTTTATACGTGTATATATAATTGCAGCCTTCAACCAACTCCGGCTGATTGTCTCTCCGCATTCAGCTATGCCTCCCAAATATATCCTCGCTTAAAAAATACACTCTCGCCGGCAAATATTTTCTCGCTGTTGACTATGCTCTCGCTGTTAATACCTACCGTTTTTCAAACTATCCCCACTGCCAATCTCTGTCAACAGGAATTTGGAAAATACGCCAAATCTCTTGAATTCGATTTGGCACTAAGACTCTTATCAAGAACCAAGGGGAGGACAGAGTTGTTGGGCATAAAGAATAGAAGCAGATTCTTTAGGTCATACTATCCTCTACCTCTATGGCTGATGGACTCTTGCGAGCCGTTTTTCGATGATTTCATACGTGATGCGAAGCGAATTACGTTCATCATCAGAGAACCGCTCATCTGAGGCCAGCTTCTTAGCAAGTTCAGCAGAAGCCTGATCGCCATGAAGCCGTAAAATTCTCATTATGTGCCTGTTCGCATACCTATGACCGCCGGGAATTAGGGAGTGCTCTAACGCTCGCAGTGCCTCACTTGTGCCAATTTCAACCAGAGAACTCCGCGCAAGGTCACCGAGAGAACCTTTACCGGTAGCATATTTTTTGAGTCCGTCTATTGCCCAGGTTTCTTTCTGGTTGCTAATTATGGCAATCCCCAGCAAGTTGCTAGAATTCAGCTTATACTCCAGATAGTCCCGCGGAAATTGCTGGCCTTGCATGGAAAGCGTTTTTGCAGCTTTATGATACGCTTCCAGACCGTTGAGAGACGGAGGGGTTTCTCTTAATGTCCGCCAGCAAAGTGTTTCCTGTTGGACTCGCTGTGCCTGTTTGTCCAGTGCGACTTCTGTCAGCCTGTATTCCAGTAGCGGGATTGCCAATTCAAGGGCCTTTCTGACGACGGAACTTTCCTCCTCAGGCTGCATCTGTTTTAACATATCGAGGGTATCCTGGTCCCCAATTCTGATTAGTATATCGACAGCAGGTTTGCGCGCTTCATAAGGGCCGGGTTGGTTTAAAAGATTTTCTGCAATGCGCCGGCCGTCGTCTGGCTCGAGATATGCAAGTGCAGTTATGGCGTCTTGTCTGAGGTGACTCTGGCTATGGATCAGATCATATAACACGCTCTCGGCGGCTTCGTTCGAAGCTGCCAGCTTGGCCAAGCTAAGTAGAGCTAATTTTCTTGAATTTTGGTCCTGGATTTTATTTTGGAGAAATCTTACAGTTTCAGTATTACTGTGCATGCTAATGAAACTGTCGACTGCGTCCTGCACATCATAGAACATGATTCCACTCGGCCATTTAGGCTGCTGCGGAATCTTCTCAAGGGCTTGTGCAAAATCAGAGGTTATGTTTTGTGAATAACATATAGCAGAGCACATTAAAACAACGGTTATAGTTTGGAAAATTTCCTTCCTCAGAATGTTCATGGCTCTTTTCTCCTCAAATTGGCAATTTATGGTTTTTCCTGGTTTCTCGCTTCCTGAGCAGGACCAGGCCACCAAAGAATAAAGACGAGATTGTCGTAGGCTCTGGTACAACCTCGTAGTACCAGTGGTTAGTAAAGAGCCCGTCATGCCCAACAGGGGGAGCGAAAAAATCAAACTGAATCATAATCGATTCGTCATCCAGGACAACAGGCGTATCGGAGAACTCTATCCAACCACTTAGGGGATTGGACGGGTGTGAAAAAGTTATTGTTTGCAACTTTGTGCTTGAGGCGTTTCCGGTAACGAATGAACCACCACCAGGCAGCGGAGCGAAACTCAGTAGTTTCAATCCTGTCCATGTTACACCTGTGTTATTATAAAATGTTCTGGTAACACTAAATATCGATTCTGAGTCAACAAATCCTATGACCTGAATGTATTTTCTGTCGAAAACGGGCACATCAAGATCCAGCGTTAGAACAGTCTCTGTGATTGTTAGCTGTTGCAGGTCATAGTCAAAGCTCCAGTTATAGAGTCCTGGGTCCTCATAGTTTTTAAAATCACAAGAGATATCTGTGACAGCAGCTCCAGCAACTGTGCTTAGGAAGGCCACGGTTCCCAGTAAAATACTAATAGTATTGATAAATGAATATTTCCGCATCGTTTCATCCTCCTTCAACATGCAAGTATTATATACAAAGGCCCCGTAAAAAGCAAGTATTTTCTCTGCACTTTAACTCTATGGATCGTCTGAAATCAGCCATGGTTTTCTACTCCCACCACTTGTAGGAGTCTGGGATAACTCTCAAAGCGTTTGTAGCGTAATGAACGTCACCAACTTCGGTATGGTAGTTTATCGTATCGGCATCTATTATATTGTCGCTTTCAGGATTTTGGGGGTTATAATAATAACCTGCCTTTCCAAACAGGGCTTCGACGTAATCTTTAATAACGTTGCCTGTGTTCACTTCATGCGTTTGACCAGTAAATACCCTGTCTCCATCAACTAAACAATTGGCGTGGTCAATTGTCATAGCGGCTGCTCCATAATGACCTCCCCAGCTTCTTTCTTCAAAAAGTACAGGCATCTCAATGGTTTTGCAGGTAGGATCAGCTTCAAATTCGAAACTCTCATTTTCCTGAAACGATCCTTCCCAATCGTGCTTGAGTATAAAACATTTTGCATCCTGGAAAATGCAGTCATGGTATATATCTATACATTCGTTGTGTTTAACGCCATCAGAAGTGTGTAATCCATAAGCATTCGTCTCAAGTATGTAATCTTGTGACCCTTCCTCCCTATATTCTAAAAAGTAGGTAGTAGCATTCGTGAAGGTAATCTTGTATTCGATAGTGTTGTCATTATCGAAGAATCCTATAAATGCGCCAGCAGATACCAATTGGCCATTTTCGCTGTCCCATTCAGTTATAGTGACAGGTGAGCATAATCCAAGGTCAGTTCGGATGCTCGGTAGATTATCTCCCGCCATAACATGATACTCAAGGTTGTAATTCCTTAGGGTTGTGTTCTTTAATATACTCGAAGTGACCCATTTATTGAGTATCTTTGCGTTAGAAGGATCTGCCGCCTCAGCCCACATTAGCAACGCCCAGCATACATTGGGATCAGGTATAATAGTATGTTGGCCATCCGGGGCAAAAGAGGCTATCTCGTCGACGTGGCCGACAAACAACCAGTCTGTGTCAACTGATAGAGAAGAATTAACATTCTGAGCGGCAAAAAAATCCTTTATATTATCTTCAATATCTTCTTCTTGTCCGAAGAAGAAATCTCCAGGCTCAGAATCTCCTGGTCTGCACTCGATATTTCCAGTTGAATTATATGTCAGCTCAGTATCTCCGTCCTCAATTCCCCACCAGACACCAACGTTAGGCTGCTCTAACAGGTCATTATGCGCAAATTGTGCGAACAAATTGTAGCCAAGTGAAATATATGCGCGTGGAGTTACGATAATAACTTGCATATCGCCATAGGGCGCCTTGACGTATCCTACATCGTATCCGTCTTGGTGCCAGGGCCACCAGTATCCATCAGTAGTTTGGTCAAGATGGTTGGTGTATACGTTGTAAAGCTTGGTTCGCAGATCAAGGTTACTTTTGTCATAATATGAACTGTCTGATACGTAAATGGTTTTTCTATCTGAAGGGGAACTGACGTCGATGTCCATAGAATTGTCAGCTAAAACAAATGGCGCGACTCTCATTCGAATTGTATCGATGCAGTCATCGTAGTCCTCCTGACTAACCGTTAATTTTATATCGACTATAGCACCGGGCTCAATGCCTTCAACACCGAACTTAATGGTCCCGGAGAAACCACAGTAGAAGGAATGTGTATCTCCGGAAGCAGGGCCTATGACTTCTTCATCACCTACATCAACGACCAGGTCTTCTCCGTCTACCTTGGTCGGCTCAAAGATTCGAATCATGTCTTGGGCAGCAACTCCCTCGAAAAAACTGTCTTGGTTGTAGAACTCGGGATTTTCAACTTCTAAAGTGAATGTGGCACCAAAACGCCCGTGACGAAATTGATGTACCCACAACTCTGCCAGATCGGCAATGTCTTCGTTTCCATTCACATTGTTATCTGGACGTTCATCAAGGGGGTAATCGTCGGTGTAATATCCGTCAAGATTCCAATCGCCAGGGAGAAAATAATGAGTGTCGTGTATGTTATGTTCGCCAGGCCAATTATCAGGTATGCCATCTCCATCGTCATCATCACAATTAGGAAGGACAATAGCACCTCTATTACCTGCGCCTTTCTGCCATGTATCTTCATTCTCCTCATCGTCATAATTAATATTTATATTGCGGTTCGAATCGACATCCAAGTCGGTAATATAAACC
>CAYSLN010000154.1:0-5443 GCA_964431825.1 uncultured Pirellulales bacterium
GCGGGAGAGTCTTGCCTATTCGCCAATTGTACGGCCTTTTAGCTCCACGGGCTCACAGCATTATTATGTTCCTTGCGCTGTTTTGCACACTGGCGGCAAAATTCTTTCATTCCTGGCGATGCAATCTGACCAATGAGTACCCTACCTGGATACTCGCCGATATCTCTGTACTGCTGGGAATTGAGGTTATTCTGGCAATGGTCTGTTTCCGCTGGCCCCGAAAAAGAGTCATCCAGACAGCTATTATTCTGGCTGCGGTCGTATGCTTCTGGTCGTTTATAAATGCCGGATGGCTGATAAGAACAGGAACACAAATCCTGCCCGCAGTGCTTTTACCATTGCTCCGTGACCCACTGAACTCACTAGGGATTATTGGTGTTAATATCATAAGAATGCCGAAGGCGGCCATTCTTTTATTTGGGCCCGGTTTCATTGCTCTTGCCTTCTTCTTTTCAGTTTTGACAAAACCGGTACAACCAAATTACAAACACAGGTTTTTCGCTGGCAGAATTGTCATTTACATTATCATCATCTTTATCGCCGTTCTGGGCCACGGCGTGACTGTCAGGCATGGCTCTATACAGATAGCCTCGGCAGGACTGCGTTACAATTCACAATTAAGAGCGATAATGAGTCTTATTTTACCCGACGTCGGCCATCTGGCCAAAGCCGATTTCGTTAATGCCAAACGGAAGATACCCTCTTTCGACCAGATGGAGCTTACGTTAAAACCGCAGCATATAAACCACAATGTAGTTATTGTTATCCTTGAGGGGATTCAATACCGTTACACTTCACTGGCGGATAAAAACAGCAACTTAACTCCGTATCTTGTCAGTTTGGCCAAGCAGGGCGCTGAATTTGTAAACGCCCGTTCGACATTGACCCATACCACAAAGGCGTTGTTTGCGCTTCTGACCGGCCGATTCCCCTCGGTATCCCAGGACATCGCTGAGGCGGTACCCGCTGCAAAACCCTATGCCAGCATAGCCACAATAGTTAAGAGTCGGTTGAATTTTCGAACCGCATTTTTTCAATCAGCCAAGGGGAACTTTGAATCTCGGCCCGGACTGGTTTATAACCTCGGCTTCGATAAATTCTGGTCCAGGGATAATCTGAATGACCCCAATAGCCATCTGGGCTATCTGGCCTGTGACGAGTATTCAATGTTAAAGCCAATTACTACATGGATACAAGCCGATGAAAGTCCATTTCTTCTGACTATTCTCTGTTCGGTTTCGCACGATCCGTATGAGGTTCCGCAGTGGTATGCAACGCCAGCCAGGGAACCTGAGGACCGTTATCGACAAGTGATTTCCTACACCGATAAGTTCCTGGCTGCACTGGATGTGGAACTTGCCAAGCTGACTCTCACAGACAAAACGATTCTCTGTGTTATCGGAGACCACGGCGAAGCGTTCGGCGAACACGGCCTGCTCGGCCATGAGCGCATAGCTTTCGATGAGGCTTTGCGCATACCTTTTTGTCTGCGAGCTCCGTTTTTAGTGGAAGCTGGCACCAGGATTACAGAACCAGTCAGCTCTGTTGACTTGACATCAACTTTACTATGTCTTTTGGGCTTCGAAACCAATGCTGCCGACTTTGATGGTATCAATGCGCTCGGACCTGTGTCGGCTGACCGCAAAATATATTTCTCCAGCTGGATGCAACAAAGTCCTTCTGGCTTTATAAGGGGTAATCGTAAGTTCATATACAATCCAGTGGACAAAAGTGTCTGCGCCTATGATATGAGCACCGACCCGTTCGAATCGGTCAGGGTGGAGCTGCCCGAACAGCAGGCCCAGAAAACCGCCGACGAGATCATTAAGTGGCGGAAAAACAGCATTTTTCGGCTTGAACAACAACGAACCGGTAAAAAAATGGTCTTCGATTCCTGGCTTTGCAACTGGACTGGGCGGGTCTCCTCGGCCAAATATCAAAACTCAAACTGAGCGGTTCCACACTAAAGCTTATAGGCAAAAAAGCAGAGACAAACACGCTCGAAGGGATCGATGTCTCCATCATCACAGTCATTTCTTGATGTTCATTTCATTCGCAACCACGTTGTTTTTTGTAAACATCCTCAAAACTCCTCGATTGTCCAATAATCTGCGGTGCTTTATACGTAAAAATAGGCCAATTGGGTACAAGCGGCGTTGACAAAAAACGACGTTCTGTTAAATTGAGAAACCTATATTCTTTTCAATCTCGAACAGCGTATATAGATGTAACTGTTTCTGCCGTAAACCGTTAGACAGCACTGAAAGACGCCTTTCATTCGTTATTTTTCTCTACTGGTATATTTTTTGCTCTTCTTCTATATTTTGAAGGAACGTTTAGGGCGGAACGTCCTAAAACCATTAAAAAAAAATTAAAGGAGTAGGAAGGATCCGCCCAAGTTCCGAAAAGTCCAAAGCCGGTGCCGTTGGTTTTTGAGAAAACACAGCTGGGCTGGTTTTGATTAATATATATGGTTGTGCGGAGTTACTCCGGAGGAGGGTAACTCCGCTCTTCTTTGCGCACAAAAAGCCCCCCTGACGGGTATAGATTATAATCACTATAATCTCCATGCGTAAAACCGGTCGCACCCAAATCAATTATCCCCACGAAAATAGAAGAATATATCGAAATTGGCGTTTTAGGTAGTTCACACCTTAAAATCGCAACTTTATATGTTGGACAGCAGGGAAATCAACCTTTGCCCAAAAGCCAAGGGGTTTTTTTCAACTTCCATGGGGTAGCAGGCTTTTGCTTCCAGTAGTAGTTACCTGAGATTAGCTTTGACCTGTCTCGGCAACATTGGTGCCGCCGAGCAGCCACTAAAACAGAGCTTGCCTATATTTACGATGTGCAATTAGCTACATACGATTGGCAGAAAAAGAGCAATTGTCCTGAACTCTGTGATGGTATACTTTGTATACAAGCTGTTGTGATTTGTGCAGGCTCCTTAAAACAACAAATTTTGTCCTGGAAAAGTCCTATAATCTTGTGCGCTTATGTACTAATAAATCAAAAATATATTGACATTGAATTTTAACGTAGTAATATTTCTTCTGTATGCAAAAAGGTTGATACGGACAACAGAAACGGCAATTTGAATAAAACTTTTGTGCTTACCCGTAAGTCAAGCGGCATTTTCCCGGTTTTGGTAGGGTGGCAAGTTTTTATTGCTTTGTCTAAGGTGCAAAGGACTGTAGAATGGAATCCAGCATACTACCAACAAAGTGGGGACCGAGATGTTTGCAAGGTTCCCAATTATCAGTGTCATACCCAAAAGGGGAACCCAGCTTTAAGGTGCTGCATTTTTCCATTGATAGTCGTTCAGCAAGATTAGTCTTTACAGCTTTGGTCGTATTGACATTAGCAACTTGTAACTTGGGAGCTCAGGTAAGTTCCCCTGCGAATGCCTTTATTTTCGATGCGACCAAGACAGATGTGAATTCTATTTCACCCGAGCAGCTTAGCGGGATTATGCGTGCTCGCACCGCCAGCCAACCGGAGGAACCAGAAGCTGTTGTTCAAGGCCAAGAGATGGCGGAAATAGAGGAGGGGCCATCGGCTATTGAGTCGTTGCTTTCCGGTGAGACTCCTAGTGCTATATCTACAAGATTGACGCAGTTCGGGTACGATGTTTTTAGAGGACGGGTATCGACATTTGCACCGGTGACTAATGTGCCGGTTGGTCCGGATTACGTAGTCGGTCCTGGCGACAGCTTTACGGTAACAGTATGGGGTAGAATCAATGCGCAGTACTCGGTTACAGTAAACCGAAGCGGCGAAATTGCCTTGCCAGAAATGGGTGTTCTGAAAGTCTGGGGGATGACTTTTGCCAGACTGCAAGAATATCTCGCACACGAGTTTTCGCGCAAGCATACAGATTTCAAAATCTCTGTTACTATGAGCAAGCTGCGGACAATTAGAGTTTATGTTGTCGGCGAGTCACGGACGCCCGGCAGTTATACACTCAGTTCACTCTCGACAGTTATAAATGCCCTTTTTGCAGCAGGAGGTCCATCGAAGAATGGGACGCTGAGAGAGATTCGGCTGTTGAGAAGTGGGCATGAACCCACAACGATAGACCTTTATGATTTTCTTTTAGGCGGTGACAAAAGCGAGGATGTCCGTTTGCAAGACGGTGATACGATTTTCATTCCGCTGATTGGACCGATTGTTGGAGTGGCGGGAAATGTCAAACGGCCGGCGATTTATGAGATGTCAGATACAATGACATTGGCAGAAGTGCTCGATTTGGCCGGTGGAGTGACCTTTGCCGGCTGGCTACAGCGAGTGCAGGTCGAGCGAATTGAGAACCACCAGAGACGGGTCGTGGCGGACTTCAACATCTCTGAAAAGGCAGATCGTTATGAACAGAAACAAGTGATGGAGACAATTGCTCAGGATGGCGATGTGGTCAAAATATTCGCCGTCTCACCTCTTGAACAAAATGTTGTTTATCTTGAAGGACACGTAATCAGGCCCGGCAATTATGAATTAAAACCCGGGATGCGACTTCGTGATATCCTTGATTCTTACGAAGTGTTAAAACCACAGCCAAACGTCGAATATGCGGAAATAGAAAGGCTTGTCGAGCCCGATTACCATCCCATAATCATCCCGTTAAATTTGAGAAAACTGCTCGATGGCTACGAATCTGAGAACATCGAATTGGCCCGATTTGATACAATCCATATCTTTCGCTGGGATGAAAGGGTCAAAAAGAGCGTCTCGGTTTCTGGTTTAGTTTACCAGCCTGGCGAATATCGCCTTATTCCAGATATGAAGGTCAGTGACCTAGTCGACGCTGCAGGTGGCCTTATGAAAAACGCATATCTTAAAATGGCAGAAGTGACTCGCAGGCACATAAGTCAAAGCGGAATGCAAACCGAAAAGATTGATATCGACCTCGGAAAGGCACTCGCTGGCATTCCCGAACACAATATCACTTTGCAGGATTATGACTATTTAGTTATTCGACCGATACCAAAGGTCGAGTTCGACCGAACAGCTACTATAGCCGGAGAGGTGATGTTTCCCGGGACGTATCCGATACGAAGGGGTGAAACTTTAAGCTCAGTTATAGAAAGGGCAGGAGGTTACACCGAACGTGCGTACCTCAAAGGCGCGATCTTTACCAGAGAAAGTGCAAAGGCCATCCAAGCTCGGAGAATGGATGAACTGACCCGACAAATAGAAGAAACCATCTTAGTTGACGCCGAGCGTGCGTTGGGTGGCGCACTGGACGAAGAATCAGTTAAGGCTCAGGAACTTCAACTCAAAGCAAAAAAAGAACTTCTTAGCAAACTCAGAACCGCTAAGATAGACGGGAGAGTTGTTATGAGCTTAACTTCGCTTGATGAATTCAAGGGCTCAAAATACGACTTAGAATTGGAAAAAGGGGATAACCTGGTCATCCCTGAAACCCCGGGTTTCGTGAATGTCGTTG
>CAYSLN010000155.1:0-5417 GCA_964431825.1 uncultured Pirellulales bacterium
TTTTTCGGAGTGAAAAATGAGAGCTTCTGAGATGAGAAAAGGTCAGACCGTCAAGATTGACGACAAATTGTATGCGATTGTTGATTATCAGCACGTCAAGCTCGGTAAAGGTGGTGCTGTTTATCAGACAAAGCTAAAAAGCCTAAACGACGGCTCCATTCAAAATGTTCGCCTGCGCGCAGAGGAAAACATAGAGGAGGCTTTTCTGGATAAGAGAACTTTTGAATACCTGTACTCATCCGGAAGTGAGCACATCCTGATGGATACTACGACCTACGACCAAATTACGCTGGGTGACGATGCGTTCGGGGACGGGCCGAAGTATATGAAACCAAATACACAATTGCAGGTTAGTATGTATCAGGCTAAGCCCGTGATAGTTACTTTGCCAAACAGTGTGGATTTAGAGGTTACGGATACGCCTCCTGAGATTAAAGGTTCCACTGCGACAAATCAGCCTAAATCCGCAACACTCGAAACCGGCCTGGTTGTGCAGGTACCATCTTTTATTAAGCTCGGCGACCTTATCCGTGTTGATACCCGTACGGGCGAGTATTTAACGCGAGTGAAAGAATAGCATTATTAATGTAACCTCAGCGCAAACGGGAATCGGTATCACAGTGACTTTGGGTCCCCTGATTCTACAGGGATGACTGGAAAGCGTTATGGCATTTGAAAAGGTAAATAAAATCCTTTTGAAGGTATTTGGTTCCCGTAATGAGCGGTTAGTGAAAGGATACATGATGGTTGCGCGTCGGGCTGCCGCGTATGAGGAGCAGCTTCAGCAGCTCGACGACGAGGCTCTCAAGGCCAAGACGACAGAATTCCGTGCCAGATTGGTAACGTGGAGTTCACGCGAATCAATCGCATCAGATATTATGGGGAATGCCGGCTATATTGCTGCCGCACTCGTGTTGGCGCCGGTGCGTCGGTCTCTGGGAAAGGGAGATTTGCCCCGCGCGCTGAAGGATTTTATGACCTTATCGCCCGCAGGAGGGCGTTTGCACTCTTCGCTCGTCATCATGCAACAGGCGTCTGCGGTGATGAGTGTTCTTGGGGAGCTTCTTCGTAGCCGCCCTGAGACGCCCTACATCGAGACTCTCATCAGAGGGCGGGCTCAAGATTTGGCGGACTACTTGCGCACTACGGACGTTGCAGCCTGTCTGATTCGCTACAGAAAAGAGATCGCCTCACTCTTGGTAGAACGCGCTCTTCCCACAACCCCGAAAGAGTGGGCGCGCCTTCCTAAAAACATGGCAAACATGCTGTCACGTCGGCGGCAAGGTGCGATAGACAAGTGTAGGAAGGAGCTAAAGGATATCTCTACGCCGACGAAGGATCAAGTCGGGGCCTTCATCGAACGCCAAGCACGTGGTCTTGCTCACGTGCTCACCGATGACGAGGCCCATCTGATACTCGATCCGGCGGCCAGCGCGGTTGGTGAGGGGGAAAGCCTTGAAGTTGAGGTCTTTGCGGTTGTTCGCGAGGTGGCACGACGGACGGTTAACATGCGGCATTTCGACGTGCAACTTGCTGGTGGCAAGGTGCTCTCTGAAGGTAAGATTGCCGAAATGGCAACCGGCGAAGGCAAGACGTTGGTCGCGACCTTGGCGGCTTACCTTCTCTATCTCAAGGGTCGTAAGGTACATGTAGTAACCGTCAACGACTACCTTGCAAAACGCGATGCCGAATGGATGGCGCCAATTTATAACGCGCTCGGGATGACCGTAGGGGCGATTCAGGCGGATATGGATACGGCCGGTGACGAGCGCAAGAGCCAGTATGCCTGCGACGTGGTCTACGGCACCAATAACGAGTTCGGTTTTGATTATCTCCGTGACAATATGAAAACATCGCTCGAGCAAATGGTGCAGGGGCCGCTGGAATACGCCATAATCGATGAGGTCGATTCAATTCTAATCGATGAAGCCAGAACTCCTCTGATTATATCGGGGCCGGCATTTGATGACGTCAGCAGATACAAACAAGGAGACCAGGTAGCAAGGAAGCTTATCAGTCTACAGAGCAACTATGACCGTATCAAAAGACAAATTGACTCTGCTCAGCGGGCTATAGCAGGCGCTCAGGGCGAACTGGCTGAAGCAAAAAAAGAAAAAGACGACGAACGAATCGAAAAGGCCCACAAAGCAATTGAGCAAGCTGAAAAAGAGTTTGGGTCAGCACAAGAGCGGCTGAGCGGCGCTACGCAGTATTACGAGGCTGAGCAGGACAAGAAAGCAGTCCATCTTACGCACGAAGGCATTGGGGCGGCGCAGGAGATAACTGGTGTAGGCTCGTTTTTTACCGGCTCGAATATGGGATGGCCCCATCTTCTGGAACAGAGCCTGCGAGCTCATGTAACCTTCGAGAGAGAGAAAGACTATGTCGTTATGGAGGGGAAGGTCGTTATCGTTGACGAGTTTACAGGTCGATTGATGGACGGCCGACAGTGGTCCGATGGACTCCATCAGGCGGTCGAGGCAAAAGAAGCTGTCACAATAAAAAAAGAAAGTCAGACGCTCGCCACCATCACACTACAGAACTTCTTCAAGCTCTATGACCAGATAGCAGGGATGACTGGTACCGCTGCGACCGAGGCCGAGGAGTTTATGAATATCTACGAGCTTGAAGTAGTTGTCATACCTACAAATGAGCCCTGTATCAGAGATGACCGGGAGGACTTAATATATCAATCGATGCGAGAGAAGTTTGACGCGATAGTAGAGGAGATAAACGAGATTAGCTCGGCCGGCCGGCCGGTGCTTGTGGGCACGGTAAGTATAGAAAAGAATGAGGCGCTGTCCAACGCCCTTAAGCAGCGTTACGGAAAAGAATATGAGCATGAAATTTTGAACGCCAAGCATCACAAACGAGAAGCTGCGATAGTTGCCAAGGCCGGCCAACAACACAAGAGTCGGGACGACAGGATGCTGGGTAATGTGACCATCGCAACAAATATGGCGGGTAGAGGCACCGATATTAAACTTGGCCCCGGGGTCGCTGAAATCGGCGGCCTGCACGTCCTCGGGACCGAGCGCTACGAGGCAAGGCGCATCGATAACCAGCTCCGAGGGCGGTGCGGAAGACAGGGTGATGCCGGCTCCAGCCAATACTTCATGAGTTTTGATGATGACCTGCTGAAAGTTTTCGCACCTGATTGGACTGTCAAAGCACTCTCCTGGATTGGCTGGGAGGAAGGCCAGCCAATCATACACAGCCGTATAAGTAAAGGCATCGAAAAGGCTCAGAAGAAGGTTGAGGAGCGAAACTTCGAGGTAAGAAAGAGCCTGCTCGAGTACGATGAGGTGATGGATTACCAACGAAAAACGTTTTACTCACGCAGACGCGAGATTCTGCGTGGCAAAATGGTGAGGCAGATTATTGAGGAGATGTATCAATCGGCTATCACCAAACAGTGCAAAAAGGTGCTCAGCACAAGGTATGCCCTCGACACCATAGTCGAATGGGCCAAGACAGAGTTCGATGTGGAGCTGAAGTTGTCGGAGGTCGCGGACGCCTCCGCGCAGGAGATCGAGGCGGTGATCAAGGAAAGAGCAAGAGACAACGCCGCCAATAACATCTCTCTGTCTCTGGGTGAGTACTTGGAGGACTATAGTGACCCGGGAAAATGGAATATTGCTGGTTTGTGCGGCTGGGCTAAGTCAGTATTCGACGTCGATTTAAGCCCTATAGAAATAAAGGATAATTCACCTGATGAGATTAAAGAGAAGTTGATTGAAGCCGCGGGTAAACAGATAGCAGATAAAGATTACTCACAGTTAGCGGGTTTTTTGAGAAAAGATTTTGCCGTCTACAGACTTGCCGAATGGGTTCGGGTCAAGCTCGATGCCCTGTTGGACATCGAACGAATACGTGGGCTCAATGCGGAGGAGGTACGCGAGATGCTCATCCGCGAGTACGAACGGAAGTATAAGGAAAGGGAGATCGCGTACCCTGTCGAAGTTGCACTCTCCTGGATCAGTGATCCAGAGGTTCGAAATGTCTACGGCTTCGAAAGTCTGGCGCATTGGGCGAACGAGAAGTATAGAGCAGGTCTTTCTGCCAGCCAATTTGAGAAGATGGGGGAAGTCCAGCTACGAGAACAACTCCTGGCTTTGAGTCGTGCCTACGACAAGGAAAGGTTGGAGGGGGAAGTGCGTGATGCCGTGGGGAAGTTGAATCCGACAGGACTGGCCGAATGGGCAAGAGAGAGATTTGCGTGGGCCAGGGAAGCGAAGCTCGAGAGATTATTTGGCTTTGGAAGAGAGGAGAGGTTTGAGGAGATTCTGTGGGCGGATCAGCTTGGCGATCTCGATGAGTCCGTACGACTACTCATGGAGGCCGGCCGGAGTTTTCTGCGCTCGGAGCTCACGAATCTGGAGCGGGACGTCCTCAGGTTCGTGCATGACAGTGCATGGAAGGATCATCTTTACGCGATGGACCAACTCAGGAATAGCATCTGGATGCGTTCTTTGGCCGAAAAGGATCCCAAAACGGAATACAAGCGCGAGGCCGTGCGGTTGTTTGAACAGATGTTCGAGCGCATCGAGGAGCACGTAACAGATGTCATTCTCAAGGTGGAGCGACCCAAGAAAGCTGAGGAGGCCAAGGATCTATATACCATTGCCGAGACATCTCATGAGCGGGTCAGCCAGTTTGCCGATTCACAGTACAACCGCGCTAGGTACGAGCAATCCAAACAGCTTGTCGCCGCGCAATACGAACAGGGGGCGCAAGCCCCGCAGGGCGAGCAGAGAGTGAAGCAAATTAAGCTGGAGCAACCTAAGGTTGGGCGTAACGACCCCTGCCCGTGTGGCAGTGGGAAGAAATACAAGAAATGCTGCGGAAAGAACCTATAAAGAAAACATCGAGCAACGTTCTGCTACTCGATGTTTTCCGGAGGGGAGAAAATCTTATTTTTGCCTTTACTTTGTTATCGGCAGCCATCGATTTTCACTTTAGCCGAAAAATCGCCTTTATAGTAAGCATGGAGGGTTAATCACAACTTTGTCTGAGTTTTCAATTTACACAACAATATCTCAAACTCTCAAAAATAGTTCTCTCAAGTGCATTCTGTTGCTTTGACAGGCGCTAAAAACTCAGTTTTTGCGTCAAAAATCCAGATATTCAAAATGTCTGCTGACAGCGTATTGTATAACTATCTATGAATAATGGAGTTATAATAACGCCAAAAGAGTAGGTAGTTTTTCATCTTGTTACATAGATTACCTATTTTGACTAAAGATTTTTCTTTGCATCGCCCGATATGAACTTGTTGAAAGCGTTGCCTATGTTAACATCAAGGCAAATGTGGACAGGCCTTGGCGGTAATATGGGTCGTATACAAAAGATGCAAAACAGATGGAGATGTAATCATGTTAAAACAAACTCTTTTAGCACGCTATTTAGAGCCGCTT
>CAYSLN010000156.1:0-5311 GCA_964431825.1 uncultured Pirellulales bacterium
TAGGTATTGCAGACCCGGAGCAGCGAGTGCGCGAGTATCCGCATCAGATGTCCGGTGGGATGCGACAGCGGATTATGATAGCGATGGCGGTAAGCTGTGAGCCGGCATTGCTGATAGCTGATGAGCCGACGACGGCACTGGATGTGACGATTCAGGCGCAGATACTGGACCTGCTCGAGGAGCTGCAGAAGCAAAGTGGGATGAGCATTTTGCTGATAACGCATGATTTGGGCGTTGTGGCCGAGCGCGCTGAGGATGTTGCGGTGATGTATGCATCGCGTATAGTTGAGACGGCTGATTCGCAGAGACTTTTTGCGGAGCCTTTGCATCCTTATACACAAGGGCTGCTGAAATCTTTGCCGAGGCTGGGTTTTTCGGGTGAGCGTCTGGAGACAATTCCGGGGGTCGTTCCTGAGCCGTTGCATTTTCCGTCGGGGTGTAAGTTCCATCCCCGCTGTCCGATAGGTCGGTCGGATAAAAGGTGCCAAAGTGTTGAGCCTAAGCTGAAGGAGGTCCAGGGTGGACGGTGCGTTGCGTGCTGGTATGCGCCGGGCTATGAGAGCAGTGAATGATTTTGTGAATTGAGAAATGGTGAACACGAACGGATATCTGCTGAAGGTTGATGACTTAAAGACCTATTTTCCTATAAAGAAAGGTCTACTGCGTCGGACTGTTGGCTATGTCAAGGCGGTTGACGGGGTGAGCTTTGGTGTTGGGAAAGGGCAGACACTGGGGCTGGTCGGCGAGAGCGGCTGCGGCAAGACAACTGTGGCCCGAAGTATAATTCGGCTGGTACCGGCAACGGCGGGACAAGTGTTTTTTGAACAGGGAGATGTTCTGTCGGCTGATAAGGTCAGGCTTCGTGAGCTTCGGCGGGAGATATCGCTTATTTTTCAGGACCCGTACGGCTCGTTAAATCCGAGGATGACCGTTGGTGATATCGTTGGTGAGCCATTGAAAGTTCAGAAAAAGGTAGGAGGCGATGAGTTGACTGAGCAGGTTGCTGTATTGCTTGGGAAAGTGGGACTATCCGCTGACCATATAAACCGTTATCCGCACGAGTTCTCCGGCGGGCAGCGGCAGCGAATCGGCGTGGCGAGGGCTTTGGTGCTGGAGCCGAAGCTGGTTATTTGTGATGAGCCGGTAAGCGCTCTTGATGTTTCGATACAATCACAGATTTTGAATTTGCTGAAGGATTTGCAGGAAGAGTTTGGGCTGACGTATCTGTTTATAGCGCATGATTTGGCTGTAGTGGAGTTTTTCTGTGACATCGTGGCGGTGATGTACCTGGGCAAGATAGTGGAACAGGCGTCATCTGAGCAGTTGTATCACAATCCTCTGCATCCGTATACGCGTGTGCTTATGTCGGCGATTCCGCAGGTTGAGCAGTCGCTTCGTAGGCAGAGGAAGATACCCGGAGGCGAAGTACCAAGTGCTTCGCATCCGCCGGCTGGCTGTCCTTTTCACCCGAGATGTCCATTGGCTGAGGGCGATTGCCTCAAGCAAATGCCGGAGTTGAAAGAAAGAGGCGATTTTGACGGGCACTTCGTTGCCTGCTGGAAATGCCAATAAAAAACTCGCCCCCTCACGATGAACGATTAGCCAGGATGGATTGTGAAGCCGGCTGGGTCCGGCAGCTCCACCTCGGCGCACTGCGAAACAACAACACGCGAATGCTAAAAACCCTCGGCCCCGATACCGGCTACCAGATACGAGATACGAAATCGTCATCCCGACCGAGGCCGAAGGCTGAGTGGAGGGATCTGGCTATCGAAGTATTCTATCCCTCGTATTCTACGTGCCCCTGGTCACGAGTCACGGGACACGAAACCATTGCGAGCCTATCTCACTGGGGCAATCCTCCATTAATAACCAATTGATTTGTCCTCCGCCTTCTGACCTTTGCTCGTGCTGCCTCCAGTTCGGAACCTTATTTTTTTGTATGCCTATGGCATACTTACTATAGGTTTCCTCATTGCGGCCTCCGGCAACACTTCGCAATACGCAATACGCACGACGCAATACGAAAATGCCCCGCTGTCTTTGCGGGTTCCTTATCGTTTCAGCGGGGTGGTCTTACAAAATACTTGGTCCAATCGCCGTTGCGGAATCAACATGAGATATGTCTTTTTCCTAACACGGACAAATCGATGCGATTGGCAAAAGTCTTAACAGTCAATCGCGAGTGCATCGCCAGCACGCCTTGTGTTTACCCCATGAGATGTTTATCCTATGAGATATGAAATTATCTCTTTAGGATGTCGTTTACTATCTCATCGGGGTGAAGCCCACTGGCCGTAGCTTAGTGCGAGAGAGTTATAAAACTTGCTCGTGCTGCCTTCAGTTCGGAATCTTATTTTTTCGTATGCCTATGGCATACTTACTATGGGTTTCCTCATTGCGGCCTCCGGCACCACATCGCAATACGCGATACGATAGACGCAATACGAAATTGTCATTGCGAGCGTCCTGTCCTCCGTAGCCGGATTCTTCGAAGCTTTAGCGAAGTAGAATGGCGAAGGAGGAAGCGCGGCAATCTTCGACAAAAACCAATCCAGTAATCACAAACATAGGACCTTTAAACATGGACCAAGCCTAAGCCCGTGTCACTACTAATCATCTCTATTTAATACCGGCTTTGGTAAATAAAATCGGTTCCCCACATACTTGATCGTGTCATTTTTTATCCGACTGAGTCTTCACGGCCGCTTGCCAAATTAAATGTGCACCGTATAAACTGACTTTCTCTAACTTACTTTCGTAACCTTTGTTTTTTAGGAAATCTAGCTGTTCAATTAGAACATCCGTTGATCCCAGTAATATTTCATCTGCCATGTTGTATACATGGGCAACAAAAAGCAGTGCTTCATTCTTGTTGGCAATAAGGATATTGGAGTATCCTGAGTGTATGCTCCAATTGCAATAGTGGTAACTGTGTTGATAAATCCTGACAAATTCCTTGCCTAAATCTTTAGCGCGTTCTATTACCGTTTTCCCCGTCCAGTGTCTCGGACGTTTAGACCGCCCATTTTTTGCTTTCCCCCATAGCTGTATAATGTGACCTCTTGGTTCACCAGTTTTCATAAATGATTTCATCAGTTCTATCTGGTTTTGGCTCAAATGGTTGAATTCCCTATGCAGCTCTAACGAATTCTTAGCAATCCGAAATCGCTTGATACCTTCAAACGAGAAGAACATTTCAACACCGTTGTTGATGGTATCTCTTGCTAAAAGATTTATATCCAAGAATATTTCAAAAACGGCTCTTAAACATCCTGCTAATGCATGGCAGTGTTCCGCCACATCACCTTTATTGTTTTCTGATCCTAGTTTGACCATGCTGTGAATCCACATATACATGCGCCCGTAGCTATGAAGCAAAGCTGTCCTTTTAGTTCTGCCGTTTTCTTTGTCCATAAGTGAGCTTATAAGTTCACCTCGAACGAACTTCCACGACTCCTTAAGTGCCGCGTGGCACATCGAAGCACGCTCGGCCGGATCTATCTCGGACCAATCAAAACCACACCAAACCTTGAAATATTTATACGCGATCTTTAACCATTCTAAAATCTTGCTGATGTGCAGGTTTGTATCTCCCGGAAGAATGCGAGTAGCATTTGAATAGCTTCTTACTATTTCGCGGAGTTGTTTCAATTCCTCAGAATCTTGCGGCATCGCTGGCTCAATGAAACCCAGAGCTTGATTTATCCAATTACTGATTATTGTAATGTGCTCTGGTTGAATTGCTTGCTCTGTTTCGAATGCCTTGAGAAGCTCTGAGCCCTTACCGATTAATATCTGAAATGAATTATCAACTTCGTGTACCGTGTTATTGTTCCTCATAGGATTATTCACACCGTCCACCATGAAGGCCTCTTATTACTATCGCTAGCATTCAGTTTGTTTGTATGGTAGGGCTTCCAGCTTTCGCAGCCACTTCGACGAAGTAGGACGCACCGCCAATTTTTCTACCAACACGCAAACGTATCCACCGTATCTCATGGTTTCAGCAGTTCCCCCATCAAAGGTGTTATCTCTCGCTATTTCGCCATTATCTTCTATCGGCTGTGATGGGAGGTGATATAACTAGGAAAATTCAAAAAATATAGTAGGGTACGATGAAATTGCGCCGGCTCAGCTATATATCGAGGACATGACAGTAGACTTCACCCGATGGGAACACTTCAAATTTAATTCCAAAGTTTCTCATAACTTCCTCCATGATAGGTATTCCACCCAACAAGTCTACACTATCCTCATCGTACTTCGATTGCATGAAGCCGATCAGTCGTTTTGCGGGATCATTCACGAACTTTGATGTGCCGAGAATGACTTCTTCCTCCTTCCATTGTGGGAAGTGATCTATGTATGCATAGCCATGAACAAAGGCCTTCAGGAGCCCGTCGAGGGTTTCATCAACAGCCCATAGAAACCGCATAACGTCACCGTGCCGCCGGAAGCTCGAGATTTCCCTCTTGATAAGATCGTAGTCTTTGGAGTCATTCGCGAGTGTTTGCACAGAATCCTTTACTCCTTTTCGGATATGGGTCTGATAAGCATCAGTTTTTTCCGGGAATAGACTATCAACGATGATGAATGCTTTTCGATCTGCCCAATACTCATCATATAAGGTGTATAGATTCGCGAAGTAATGCGGCACTATCTTGGATGATTCCAGTAAACACGGAAACCTGCGTGAGTTATAGACATGACAAAGTTCGTGAAAATAGAACACCGCACGTATCTGAATGTCACTTGCTCCTGTGTACAAAAAAGGTGATAGAACAATGACTGCCCCATCTTCCTTGTAGATTGTCTTGGCTGCTACAGTATGGTAAATCCTCTCCGACCTGAAGTAACTTCTTCCCTCGATTCTGTTGATCGTTGAGTCAAGATCACAAGGTACAATTACCTCAAGCAAAGGAAGTGGGGGATCAAAATAGTCACACACGTTCTCTATCGCAGACAATTCCCTCTTGATAGCGTTCTGCTGTTCTGGTGTTCCAATCTCAACTTTAATGTTCATTCAGTTTACCTTGGGAATGATAGCCAAGCTGCCCAATTTTATTAGGTTTTATTATGTACAACTATCTGATTTTTAGAAGAAAATTTGTTGAGTATGATTGACAGGTGAGACCAAACAAATCAATCTCTAATCCACTCCGGAATCCATATTCCCTTCGTTTGACTAACTTAGCCAGAATTCCATCGGTTAAATCAGCGTTGACCGGTTTCTAATCCTATTTCCTACACTAAAATTTCTCTCGACGGCAAGCCAATTTTCTGGTATAATATTTACCAAACTAATGGA
>CAYSLN010000157.1:0-5291 GCA_964431825.1 uncultured Pirellulales bacterium
ACTTCGTAGATTATGCTGTTTTGGCTGAAGGCTGGCTTGATGAGCAACTGTGGCCGGCGGAACCATAATCCGTATATAATAGAAGACTAATTTTCCACACATATTAGTCCTTCTTCAGAATTTCGGGGCCTATGCTGATTTGCAGTATAGGCCCCGTTTGTTTTGTGTATTTTGGTTAGCGCAAATCTCACTGGAAAAACCCGTTTGGGGGTTGTATTAATTTCTGATTTTTTCTGTGTTCTCTTTGGTGAAACTATATTTTTCTTTGTATAATTGCCGGTGTGGATACAGGAAAAGTAAAGCGAGCGGCGGTCTTTGCCCTGCAGGGTTTTAACCAGCTCCTTTGGCCTGCGGTTTGTATCAACTGCAATGAAAGCATTTGCGAGACCGACGGGGCACGTCTTGGGCCTAGATATTATAGGACTGTTCATGGGTCGATTCTCTTGGCTCCGCCGGTAAAGAAATCTACTGATTCAAACCAAAAATTATTTAAAAAAGCGTCTTTTTTAGGCTAAAAAGGGCCATAATGTGCCTTTGATATATAGAAACCTTTAAAAGGTTGGATTTCTGAACGAGATTTTAATGAAGACTTAGGAAAATGGGCCAATATTCAGGATCAACGGACAACTCAAGCAGAAAACCACACTTTGTGAGCTTATTGACAGCGAATTATTATATGATACACGGTTTCATCCTGACTATGGTCCCGAATCGGGCAGATGCTGAGGATATCCTGCAGAATACTATCATGTACATGTGGGAGCACTTTGGAGATTTCAGTCCTGGAACAAAATTTCTTTCCTGGGCGGTTACAATCGCCAAGTTCCATGTCTTAACCTATCGGAAGACTATGACACGATCAAAAATCCATCTTAGCGAGACTGCTCTGGACTTAATTGCCGAAGAAAATGTAAAACTTTCTACACATGTGGATGAGCGGCATGAAGCCCTGCAAAAATGCCTAAAGAAACTAACCGAAAAAGATTTAAATTTCCTGAAGAAGCGATTTATGCAGGGCAGCGCTGCGAGAAAAATTGCAGAAGATATAGGAGTCTCTCTTAACGTTGTATATAAACGACTTGCTAGGATCAAGGGGATGTTAATCGACTGTATCCGCCGAACAATTGCGAGTCAAGGAGTATAATGAGTTCATCAGAAGACACATTCCGGGATTTAAGGGAATTAATCGAAAAGGCCTTGGATGGGTCAATCTCTCCAGAAGAACAGGTCAGATTGGATAGTTGTATCGTCAATAGTCTTGAACAGAGACAGTACTACTGCGAATATCTCTATATGACGATCGGGTTAATGAGATTACATGATTACGTCCCTGTAACCGGTGTGCGGAAATACGACAGACTCTATTTTGATTCTCTTTGGAATGCATTGATCTTAGAAGAAGAATCAGCTCCGGAAGTGATCACGGAAGAAACAGAAGAAATGGTGGAAGCGGATCAAGAAACGGACACTCAAAAAGTAAACAAGTTCTCACTGGGTATGGCGGCGGCTTGTCTGGCGGTATTATTGTTTATCTTAACCTCTGCACATATTTATCAATTGTTCATTCCTAAGGAGATTGCGACACTCAGCACATCGCTCGATGCTACATTATTTACCAACAATCAAACCGTCATACCCGGGGCGAGACTGACGAACCAAAAAAATCCTTTGTTTCTGCAAACAGGATTAATCGAGATTATGTTCGACGGTGGAGCAAAAGTGTTACTCGAAGCTCCTGCCACATTTCGGTTGAAGTCTGCCAGTCGGATGGTTCTGCGTACAGGGCAGTTGTTTGCCTTGGTACCGGAGTCTGCCCGGGGATTTATAGTTGAAACACCTAATTCGCGCATCATCGATATGGGGACTGAATTTGGGATCCAGGTCAAGCAGGACGGGACAAGCGATTTGCACATGTTTAAAGGGTCAGCCGCATTGACATCGGACTCTGGGAGTAGGGCCAAAAAGACCCTGACGTTGAAGGCAGGCCAGGCTAAACGCGTTGATACAAGTGGACAGGCCAGAGACATCCCCATCAAGGAACAGGCCTTTGTACGACATTTTTATTCAGATACAGGATTTGTCTGGAGAGGGCAGAGACTCTGCCTTGCGGATCTTGTTGGAAAGGGAAATGGGCTTGGGAGTGGGCAAACGAATGTCTATCTGGATCCGATAGAGGGATATAAAGAATCGCTCTATTGTAATGGTAGTGGAAAAGGCAATGAGTACCGTGCGCTCGTAGCCAATCCGTACATCGACGGTCTCTTCATTCCGGATGGAAGCAAGAGGCAGATAATCAGTTCACAGGCGCATGAATTCGCAGGTTGTCCCAAGACTAATGGTGAATGCTATACCACTTTAGGGGCTAATCCAGATCAGGGTGTGTGGGCAACGAGTATGAGAAACGGGATCGTACAGTTTAATGGACAACAATATGGCGCTAAAAGTCATCCGTGCATTGTGATGCATGCCAACCTTGGCATCACTTTCGATTTGAATGCCATACGGGCAATTTGTCCAGGCATCGAGATGGCCCGTTTTGTATCTAAAATCGGAATAGCGGACTTCAAGGAACAAACGGGCTGTAATGCTGATTTTTGGGTACTAATCGATGGGCAGGTGCGCGAATCTAAGAGAAATTTCACACGGAAGGACGTTTTGAGAGATATCTCCATAGAACTTAGTCCCTCCGATCGTTTTTTGACACTTGTGACAACGGATGGAGGAGATATCGATCGCATAGGGGCTTATCAGCGGTCCTTCACGTGTGATTGGTGTGTGTTTGTAGAGCCAGCATTAATCATAGAAACAGGAGAGGGTATTGTAGACATGCGAACAAAATAACGGTCAAATATCTTCCTTTTTGGGAGAAGGTTATCCATTTGTTTTTTTAGGAGAGGAGGTAGATGGCTTGGTATAAATAGGTAAATATAGGCAAGCCTTTTTTGCCTAATATTTGTGGTTTTTTGGTAAATCCAACTGGAGAATTGGATTGTTGAGTCATGGATAAAGCTGGAGTGAGAGTGATGCTTAGCGGTTAAGCAATCAGCATTTCAACCAGCGGCTCAGGTGAAGCCTCCCCCAAGGAGGAGGGACAAAGGCAAGTCTTAACTGGAGACAGGCACAGGAATATGGTGAAGATTGATTTGTTGTTTGAGACAAGCATAAGCAGGAGGAAATTTCTGTTTGCGTGTTGAGGACAGATTTTTCTTTGGCTTGTAGCCAAAGAAGATATATGTCTGTCTCTTAAAAAAGAGGAGGAGAATTATGTTTAAGAAATTGATTTGTTTTGTGGTCGTAATGGTTCTGACCGGCGCTGCTCAGGCGGCAGTGGTCAGTTATCATGATACAGCGCCGGGAATAGGCCCAGATGATGTCCACTTTCTGGGCGAGTCGATAAACGATGAGACAAATGTTAATCTCGGCGATGATGGGGCAACCTATCTTGCCCATGACAGGCCGGGCATGGGGCAAACCTTCACAACAGGCACTGATCCAGGCGGGTACCTCATGACAGGTTTCTGGTTGAAGAACGTCATGTATGACACGTTATCCGGCAATGGAACCTGGTGGTACATCAACAATGACGGTGGTGGCAGTCAACTGCAGATTCGTGTCGTCAATCCTGCCTTTCAGGGAGATGTGGGAGGACTTTTTGTAGTTGGCAGCGAGAATTACACCGTCACAGGAACCGAAACAGGCAACGAACTGATGCCGGTGAATTGGGATGCGAATAAGCTCGGTACGGACACATGGGTGCACTTCGTATTGGGCACGCCGGTTTCCTTGGCGTCGGATACGCCGTACGGTTTTGACGTGACTGTACTCAGTGGGACAGGAAATTATTTCATTGAAACCGCTGGTGTCGATTATGGTTCCTATATAGGTGGGTCGGCCTATAGCACAGGCGCCGCAAATGGGACCAACAGCCTCAATCTGGATACGGTCTTTGCCGATGGCGACCACACCTTTGTTGTTGAACTTATTCCTGAGCCGGCAACAATAGCTTTGCTGGGTCTTGGTGGATTGGCTCTGCTTCGAAGAAAGCGCTGATTGCCGAGAAGTAGTTGGAAATTAGATAAATAGACTTGTTCGAATCCGGGGTCCAAGCCGAATGAGTTTTCGGTTTGCGAGCCCCGGATATCGATTGAGCTTAGTTTTGACTGAGTTCGTCGGAGATTGTCTGCGAAAGGATTCGGCTTGATAATTTGGTACAGGACGAAACAGGACGGGCTTTGCTCTTAGTGGAGAATATACGTCTATAGTAGATTGCATATTTACAAATAAAATAAACCCGTGGTGATGGAGCCTAATGAGTATAGTACCCTTTGCCAGATAGTGTTTGATACAGGTAGCGTTCGGGATTGAAATTCCGGTTGCTTGTCTGGGATTATAGCTGTATGGCTTTGCGGTCGAATTACAATCAGTTAGATTGACGTTTTTTTGGAGGATCGTTATGTGTAATAAACTAAGTACCTTAATCACCATTGTATTGGTTCTGGCCCTGTCGGCGAGTGTTCAGGCGGCGGTGCTCAGTTACAGTGCCGCCGCACCTACATTGGATCCTGTTGGTGTCTATTTCCTGAGCGAATCGACAACCGACGAGACAAATGTCGGTCTCGGCGATGACGCAGCAACCTATGTTGCCCATGACAGGACCGGTCTTGGACAGACCTTCAGGACCGGCTCTAATCCTGGCACAATGACTGGCTTCTGGCTGAAGAACGTCATGTATGACACGCCTTCCGGCAATGGAACGTGGTGGGATATTAACAATTCAGGTGTTCAACTGGAACTTCGTGTTGTGGATCCATCGGCGGCGGGAACGGCGGCTTTTGAACTGAGCGTTGAGACATACACTGTTACAGGAACCGAAACAGGTGTCGAACTGATGCCGGATGATGGGACTGCGAACAAGGTAGGTACAGGCACCTGGATTCATTTTGAGCTTGATACACCGGTTGCCTTGGCGCCGAATACCATGTACGGTTTTGATGTGACTGTACTCAGTGGGACAGGGAATTATTACTTTGAAACAGCCGGTGTCGTCGATGATTCCTATGCGGGGGGGGCAGCCTATAGCTCAGGCACCGCGAATGGGACCAATAGCCTCTCTCTGGATGAGGTCTATGACGGAGATCACACTTTTGTTCTGGACATTACTTTTGCGGTGTCATCAGCCGCCTCTCTCCCAAGTCCTGCCAATGAGGTCACAGATGTGTGTCGAGATGTGGTTCTTAGCTGGAAGCCGGGAGCCTATGTGGGAACATTGTCACCCAAGCACAAAATCTTCT
>CAYSLN010000158.1:0-5287 GCA_964431825.1 uncultured Pirellulales bacterium
GCAGGGCCGAAAACGCTTGGAGTTATAATTGAAGAGACTCCGCCTTGCGCGGTGGTAGTGGGAGCGGAGCCGGAGCATTTCTCTTTTCTGGAGGAGCCTTTGCGGTCGGCCGTGGGACCTGATTGGCAAAGAAAAACCTACGAAAACGGGCTCGTAGGTTACTTCAAACCTTAGTTTATACCTTAGTTTGAAGTTCGGCGATCTTTTTTGTTTGTGTTGCGTTCTGATGCGTTATGTTTTTCTGTTGTGTTTTTGTTTTGTGTGCGTTGATTCTCGTATGCTGATTGCTGGGTTTGGGGGGTTGTAAAATGCGTTAATTTTTAAAATGGGTAATATGTAAATTTTCCTAAAAAATGGGGTTTTTTGAGGGGTGATTAGGATGGAGGATGTGGGTTTTTGGAGGAAAAATGGGGGTTGATATGTCGGGTTGTAACGACTGGGCAAAATGGGTAAAGCCGAAACGTTGTAAAACAGGTACCAAAGTTTGTAAAAATTTGTATTTTTTTGTATAAGTTCATGCTTTTTTTGTATAAAACACCCGCTTTTTTGTAAAAAAGTAACCAAAATTTAGAAAATTTTGTGTCACATTTTCTACAGTCGCTCGCAGGGGAAAGAATACAAGATTAGTATCTTCCGGCTTCGTTAATACTACGCCGGGACAAGCGCGGGTTGAGTTCGGCGAAGCCGGGACTTTTCCATTGACTCTTTCGGCACGGGGGACGATTTATTATTGACTTTCGACTCCCCTTCTTAGGGTACTTTATTTGGTTAAATGCGAAAATACTAAAGAGCGCTAAGCTTCAAAGAAGCGAGAGACACAGAAAACAATATTGGGCCGACCAATTACAGTTGGAATAGCCTTGACTCGTTTACATTAGTGGTGTGCTTAGTTTTACCCTGTGATACTTCCGACATCCCCGTCGTGCGAGCCGCAGCACAAACCTCACCCCAACTGATAAAGTAGCTATCATAATATTCGATGGGATATTTTCCGAATCTTACAAGCTCCTCACGGGTAGGAAGGTGTTGCACCTTTTGGGAAACTCTTTTAACTTCAAGTTGAAGAGTCTTTTTCGGAATCGCGTATTTTCGCTTAGGTAGGCGCCGAACTGGACTATTCTTGGAAGTAAGCATACGGTCAGCTTTACGAAATGGGTCCAGCCCACAGCAAACTTCCTCGTGTCTAGCTTTTGCTAAAGAATGGTATTCTTGCGAAACCTCTATACCGATGTATTCTCTACCCAGCAAATGTGCAGCGAGGGTGGATGTGCCAGCTCCGTTGAAACAATCCAGCAAAGCTTCCCCTGGTTTGGTAAAAATTGAAATGAGACGATACATAAGCTTTGCAGGCACTTGGCAAGGATGGTCTACACGCCGAGTATTATGTTTAAGTCTGTGAATATCCCACCACAAATCAGTTAAAGGGCCACGGTCATCCAAGTGATTTTCCTCCCGACTCTTGACACAACTTGATCGCAGACAGTAGCCTTCAGCTAAAGGCTGGAGACAATCGTTTATTACCATAGGAAAGAGGGTTATATTCTTTTGCGTGCTGCGTTGCTCAAGGGGTAGAGGACGGGCTGCGCCCTTACTGAAGCATAGGATTGTATAATGCGAAGGCATTATCATCCTAACAGGAAAAGAAAGGGCTTCCCAAACAATCCAGTTTTGAAACCTTAAGATCTTCTCCATGTGTCGGAAGTGCCGGATAGACCAGAGTGGAATATTGAGTATCGCAACGGTCCGTCCAGGTTTGAGGACCCTTGCTAACTCTGAAATCCATTTATCACACCAATCGAAATATTTTGTTATTTCAATATTATCCGAATAACTGTTATACTTTTTTCCTAAATTATAGGGCGGATCCGCAAATGCAAAGTCTACTGAGTTTTGCTCGATTTTTGATAATTCCTCAAGGCAATCACCGACAACGAGGGAATTCGGTTCGATTTTCGTCGGTTGCTGAAGGCTTTTTGATTCGTTTGTAAGAGCGAGGGTTTTCTTCGCTACTGCTCCACGTGGAAATGGAAGTAAGCGACAATCCAAAACTTCAAGTCGGTTATATCCATCAATGCCAAACAAATCTGCAAAGCGGGATATCAGAGGTTCAAGATTACCATCCAAGTCGGACGGAATATCACGCCACACATCCGAAATCAATGTTCCATACCTGTGATAGGTATGCTTCTTACCACCGTAATCTTTGGTGGTCTTTTTACAAGAGGGACAGTAAGTATACTGTATCCTGGTTTTTGTATGACGAAGCCCACCTTTGTATCGGGTGTATATCAAAGCACCAAAATGATATGACGGGAGAGAAGTCACAGGACTTGTCTTTGGAAGGACTCTTTTTATTGATATCCAATGTTGATATTGAATTATACTATTGAGAGCACGGTGAATGTCTACAAGGTCGATAACTTCACCGATGACAACTAAGGTGGCGTTGGGACCAAGCCGACAACAAAACTTGGTGGCTAAGTCGCGTATTTTACTTAAGCGTCTTGACGCATCGCACGGATCACCACCGGGCAATATAAGCAAACAGACATCAGAACAATAGTTGGCTTTGTTAAGTAGAGAGCAGGTATCATGTATCACCTCATATTGAATTTGTAACGTTTTGGAATTTTCGGACCAGTGCACCACAGCTCAATCCATAAGTTTCTTACACAAAGAATTTATCATTTATTTAGGATTTCCGATATCATCGAGGAAATTAGCTAGCTCTTGTATTTCCGAGTCCTTGAAGGTAACAGTGCAGTCACTATATTGACATATCGTAGACAGAGCAGAACTGCGCTCAAAATTTCCAGCACCATCAATTACATAAGCGATATGATGGTGGTATTTATGAAGAAAAGATTGGCGTGCCTGTGCCTGACCAGCTTTCCTTTCAATGACGCTATTGGTAGTGACCTGGAAAGAGACCTCAATTGCGCAATAAACTCTCTGCGGTGATTGACCAACAATATCAAAAGCAATATTTGTTCGCCCTGCGTTTTGGCTAATACCAGGAATGCTCCTTTGAGAGAAATCCCAATCGGGCAAGATCGTTTGAAGACGCTCTTTAACGTAATTTTGGGCTAGGTATCCCAGCCTGTTTGAAGTAGCGCCTCCAGTAATCCTACTAACCCAAATATATCTTTGACGCACAAACGTATCCAGTGCTGCTTTATCACCTAATAGAGTACCAATAACACATTTTTGCCCAATCACATCTGGTAATCCCACGTTTGTTGAGGTGGCGCCATGCATTAAGAGCATGATTACGTCCTCCATTTCAGAAGTCAAATCAACTGGCGTTAAAAGATTTCCTCCATCTACTGCAAGATTCTTATTATCCCATGAACACTTTTTCCCGAGTGTCTTAAACTTATACACGCAGTCTTGACCGCTCCACGCAAAATACATTTCGCTATCTGGGAAAATCGCTGGGAGCTCCGTCTTAAAACGCTTAAGTTTTTCACCTCCCAAATCAGTCAAAACCATTAAGTGTTTTAGGAAAAGGTTCATTGGAAAGTCCTTGGTTGTAGATAATACGGATTTCCAGCAACTTGGAGATTGATCAGCAACGTGGAGCAAACTAATGAACTTGTCTTGTGTCTCTATAAGAAGCGGAATTACGCTGGATTTTTCTTCTGTTCGGACCAGCTCCGTTGGCCAAAAAAGGACAGCATTTGCTTTTAAGTCGTCATTCGTTCGATGGTTATCCATACATCACTCCTGATAAAAAACACACTATCCGAAATCTTCCAATTCGTCAAATACAAAATCTACCCGTGCCGCTTCCAGTTCGTAACCTGTTAAAATACCTCCTGATTCGCCAGATTCAAACTGCAATATGCGTTTTTTTATTCGAAGATAGCCTGAGCGATGTCGTTTATTGCGTTGCGGGTTTTTGAATTTGCGTTGTTTGCGATGATAGAGAAGAAATAATCGCCGTGGTCGGTGGAACAGAGACCAGAGAAGGATTTGACGCTGTTGATGTAGCCGGTCTTGCCGAAGATTCTGCCTTTGTACTTATCATCTTTAAAATACTTGTCGATTGTGCCATCGAGCCCCCCTACCGCAAGGGAATCCTTGTATAGGTTCCAGTTTCTGCTTTTGTAAGTATGAAAGAGGACTTTTGTGATGGCATTTGCGCTGAGCTTGTTTTTTGTGCTTAAGCCGGAGGCATCATCGATTTGAAACTGGTTCTGGTCGACGCCAAGACTCACCAAGAATGCAGAAACCAGCTCGCGGCCGCGGTCCCAACTGCCGTTTTTTCGAGCAGGATTATCAGCGGCGGCGATGGTCTTGAGGAGGGCTTCGGCGGCCAGGCCGAGGCTATCCTTGTTACAGCGTGCCAGACAATCGGCTAACGGCGTATTGTATTCGGCAAGGGCCTTGAAATCGCAGTCGTCGGGGAGGGGTTTTTCTATGATTTGGCCTCTGACACTAATGCCTGATTTAGCCAGATTCTCGGCCAGGAGAAAGCCAAAAAAGGCCGCGGGGTTCTCGATAGCGACATCAAAGGGGCCGACTTTGTCTTTACACCTGCCGCGGACGATTATTTTATTAGGCTCGCGGTTGCGGTAGGCCCCGACGGCAGCGGTGCCCTTTGATATGGGTTTGACTCTATTGGTGAGCAGGACAAAATCGGTTGGGGGGTCAACGGAAAGCTCTACTTTGCCGGAAGCTTTTGTTGCGGTAATTTCTATGCAATTTCCGTTGAAATTCAGGCCGCTGACTTCGCAGGCATACCAGCGGTTCAACTCTTTCTTCGGCCAGGTGGGGTGAACGTGTTCATCATCGAATACACTGCTGTCGACGATAATGTTATTGATGGCTGTCGTGCCGTTTTTCTTTAGGGCGGCTGTAATATCGTCAAATATCCAGCCGGGGAGGCGGCCGTGTTTGGCATCGGTAATTTTGTCGCCCAAGAGCGGGTCACCGCTGCCTATTATGGCCAGAGCGCCATCGCAAAGGCCAACTTTCGTTTTATATTCGTAATCTGCGCCCAAGTATTTTATTGCGGCTGCTGTGATGGCTATTTTCATATTCGAAGCGGGGACGAGCGCCTTTGTTGCGTTGTGGGTGTAGACTGTTTTGCCGGAACGAGCGTCTATGATATGAATGGAGAATCGGGCCCTTTTTTGGGCAGGCTGGCCCATGATGGCGTTAATACGGCCTGCCAGGTCTGCTTTTGCAAGGCCGGCAAGGCAGAGGCCAAATATGGCTATGGTCAATAGGTGTTTCGCCCGGGTCTTCATACGGGGACTTATTATGTCACAACAGGCGTGAA
>CAYSLN010000159.1:0-5227 GCA_964431825.1 uncultured Pirellulales bacterium
ATCTCTTGCTTTTATTTGTGTAGCGACCATTTTTGTACGTTCGTCGATGCGCTCGTTAAATGCAGGGTGTTTATGCTTAGGCTGGTCTGTTTTTGTATCGTTCGTGTCAGGAGTTTGCTGATTCGATTTGTCATTTGCATCGGACTTGGAGACGGTATTGGCAGGTCTTTTACAATTGACAGTGGAGATAACAGCGAATAATCCCAGCAGGGCCAAAGCAATCAAAGCCAATTTATTGGCTTTGATTGGGTTTGTTTTTGTGAGTTCGTTGTTCATGGTTTATTGTTCTTAGTTCTTTGTATTAAATAACTTACGTTCAATTCGTCGTTTCGGAAATTGGGTTTGTTTTGTATATATTCGTCGCTCGTCGCCAGTCGCTCGTTGCTCGTGTTGTAATTGGCCCATAGGGGGTAAACCCCTATGAGGTAAATTTAGTGGTTCGTAGTTTATAGTCCGTTGTTTATTGTTCATGGTTAGCGGTTCTCCGCGAGGCTGTTTCCAGGGCCTCCCCCGATTGACGTTATTATACCAGAAACGGCCGGTTTTTCAATGGAAATTTTGTAAATTTCGTATCTCGCGAAGCGCATTTCGGGAGAATTTGAAAGATTAAAAATCAATCCGTCTTCGTCCAAAGGACTACGCCGCGACGCTAACGCGAGTGTAAGGCCACAGTGTAAAATTCAAAAATTGTGCGGCGGCAAGTTGGAATGTAGGGTAAAGGCAATTAGTTCTTCGGGGGAAAGCTACTCGTGCAATGTTGTTTCTGTTGTGCCATAGATGCCGGGTAAGCATCATTTCGCCCAAAAACATTCGCTTGCCTGTATTTGCTTGCCTGTAAGGGTAGCCGGGCGATATAGTTTCAGTAGTATTATAGGGCGTTCGGGTCTTCGTAAAATGCAAAGTTGGGGATGAAGATTTAATAACGGTTTTTAAACAGGCTTTCATTAACTGCCGATATTTTCAATAGTGGGAATCCGATTTTTATATGGGGATTAAAAATGGAAAAGATAAGCTGGAAAGATGAGTATAGCTTAGGGATAGAGAAGATTGACCGGCAGCATCAGCATTTGTTTGAAATTATCAATAAAATCAACGACCGGTCCGACTTATCCGCCGATATGGGCCTCGTTTCCGATACGATTAAGGAAATGATAAACTACGCCAAAGAGCATTTCAGGGATGAAGAGATTCTTATGGAGCGGTACGGCTATCCGAATCTTGAAACGCACAAAAAAGAGCATAACTACTTTGTCTATACGACCGCTGACTTAGCTGTTAACTTTATAGACCACAGGAATACCTGCGGAGATGAAATCGCCGAGTTCCTTAATATCTGGTTGACGAACCATATACTCAAGACAGATATGAAATATAAGGAGCTGCTTTTAGAAAAGATGCCGGCCGGCATTTGAAAAAGCTTTTTGCAACTTTTCAACTGCTCAACTGTTCAACATTAAGCGGCAATGCGGTAATTACGAATGTTAGTCTTTTAGCTGCGCATTTAGTTTTTCTAGTTCGATATCCCAGCGGTGGCAGCCGATTTTTCAATGGAAATTGAGCTTTTTAATCAATATTTTTGCGGCGAAGACACGGATTTGCTTTGTTTTTACCTTTATTCCTAATTTCTAAAAGCCGATAATTATATTTGGCATCGGAGAGGCCGGAAACACACCGCGGAATAGGAATAAAGGCTATAAGGAACTAGTTGAGGGGAAGCTCCGGACTTGACTACTTGGATTTGGCTGCCTGTGCTGATAGTAAACGAGTAAAACAATATTTGGGGGAATTATGGTGTGGAATGATAATCTTTATGGAGCGGCTTTGAGAATTGCGAGAAATCCCAATTCGCCGTTGCGTATTGTGGCAGGCCCAGGAACTGGGAAAACTTTTGCTTTGATGCGCAGAGCAGCACGTCTTCTTGAGGAAGGAGGAACACCACGCAGAGTTTTAGTATGTACTTTTACCAGAACTGCTGCGGACGATCTGTCCAAAGAAATATCACGGTTAAGAGTCGAGGGAGCAACTAAAATTGTTGCTGGAACATTGCACGCTTTTTGTTTTCGTTTTCTGTACAAAGAAGATGTCCTTACAGATACAGGAAGAGTTCCAAGACCTTTACTTGATTTCGAGACACGGTTTATGCTAGAGGACTTGTCTTATCTCGGAGGAGTAAGAGAATGCCAAAATCGTCTGAAAGCATTCAATGCCGCTTGGGCTCGCTTACAATCAGAAGAACCTGGCTGGCCAAACGATAAAGGTGATAGGATGTTCCACAGTTCTTTAATTAATTGGCTTAGATTTCACCAATGTATGATTGTAGGAGAACTTATACCTGAAGCGTATCATTATTTAAGAAATAATCCAGCTTGCCCAGAACGAACGGCGTTTGACCATGTTCTTGTCGACGAATATCAGGATCTAAATAAGGCAGAACAGTTAATTCTTGATTTACTTGCTGAGAGCGGGACATTGACTGTCGTTGGGGACGAAGACCAGTCAATATATTCTTTCAAATACGCCCATCCAGAAGGAATCGCAGAGTTTTCACTATATCACACTAATACTTATGAAGAAACTTTGCTTGAGTGCAGAAGATCCCCCCAACTAGTAGTCAATATCGCAAACGATTTAATTAGCAACAGTATCTCAAGATCCAAACGTACATTGAAGTGTCTAACTAGGAATCAGCAGGGAGAGATTTACATTGTTCAATGGATTTCCTTAGAGGAAGAGGCCGCAGGCATCGCTCGCTTTGTTCATAATAGAGTAAGCTCAGGTAGTGTTGATCCAGGAAAAGTTTTGATACTTGCACCCCGTCGACAACTGGGATATGCGATTAAAGATGCTTTAAACGACCTTGGGACAAATACCCATAGTTTCTTCAATGAAGAAGTATTCGATGGGAGTCCCAAAAATATGGTAAAATCTGTAACTCAACAGACATTTAACCTTCTCACACTACTTGCTAATCCAGATGATATTGTTGCACTTCGTTGCTGGTGTGGTTATGGAAGTCAATCTTTAAGAAGGGGAGCATGGGCACGTATTCGGGAGTATTGTGAAAATTCGCATTTATCTCCACATAATGTCCTCCAGCGGTTGTCTGCTGGTACTCTGAAAATCCCGAACACAAGCAAACTAATAAACCGATATCGTGAGTTAGAAACAAGACTTGCCAGGTTAAATGGGCTACAAGGTCAAGATTTAATCGACGCACTTTTTCCAGATGGAGAAGAATGGGCATCTTCTTTCCGGTTATATGCACAGATAGAGGGAGAAGATGATTGTGATGCATCAATTTTACTCGAACGAATCAAATCAAAAATCATTCAGCCCGAATTACCTACTGATGTAGAATATGTTCGTGTTATGAGTCTCCACAAGTCAAAAGGTTTGACGGCTGATATGGTCATAGTTCAAGGTTGTATTGCTGGTATGATACCTGCAGTTATACCGCCAGACTTAACACCTTTAGAACAGCAACGGTTTATAGATGAGCAGAGAAGACTGTTTTTTGTCGCTTTGACAAGAACCAGACAAACTCTTGTATTGTCAAGCACCCGAACATTACCGAGAGACTTAGCATATAGGATGAGAGTCCCTCTTGGGCGGGGAGGTGATGCTACTCACGCAAAAACGAGAGCATCAATGTTTCTCAGTGAACTAGGTTCTTCAGCACCCGAACCTTTAACTGGGAATCAGTTTTTACAACAATTAGGGATATAGTTGTATGGATAATACTGGCGTCAGCCGTCCATAAATGGCAGGCGAGAGGTTTTTGACAATGCCTGATAGAGAAGTCAAAACCCTCGGTTTTGGAATCCGAGTAAGTTTATCACAAAGTCGGGCAAACGTCAAACCATCCCCAAACTTCGTTTGAGGCTGCCACTTGCGTAAACAGAACCCCCGACATAAAGTTGGGGGCTTAAGGATAAGGAAACTGAAATTTTGCGAAAAAATCTCCTTGCAAGCTCAACGATAGGTTTTATACTTTAGGCTATGATGAATGCGGGCGTAGCTCAGTGGTAGAGCGTCACGTTGCCAACGTGAATGTCGTGAGTTCAAATCTCATCGCCCGCTTTAAGGAATTTTCCCAGGGATGGGGCCCTGCAGGCGCATATCTCGGCGTTCGGGAGGCCCCCCATTTTGTAAGATATTGCAAAACGGGACCCCAACCCATATAGTATCGGCGAGTTACCGGCTAAATGGTAGTTTGGCATTGGTCGCTGATATGTTCAGAGCCCGCACCGATGTGGTGGGGGGTCAAGAAGCATAAACAGCCGGCTAAGGGATACTAATTCCCGATGGCCTTTTTATTTATTGTTTCGAAGCTGTCAAAAACAATGCCCTTTAGGAGCACATAAATGGGTGAAGAGGAACAACAAACAACGACCTCGAAAAACACAGTGACAATCGAAGAGGCAGGGCCCTGCAAGAAAAAGGTCTCTATAGAGATACCGGAAGAGGCTGTTAAAAATGCCATCGATGAAAAATATGAAAGTCTGCGCAAAGAGGCGGAAGTGCCGGGCTTTAGAAAAGGCAGGGCACCACGCCGGCTTCTGGAAAAGAGATTCGGCAAAGAAACAACAGAGCAGGTCAAGTTGAAATTGTTAATTGATGCGAGCGAGTCAGCGGTTAAGGACAATGAGCTGGAAACCATCGGCGAGCCGGATATCGACTATGAAAAAATAGAGTTGCTGGATACCGGCCCGCTGAAATTCGATTTCGAGGTCGAAGTGCGTCCTGAGTTTGATTTGCCTCAGCTCGAGGGCATCCCGGTAGAAAAGAGGAAGCCGGAGGTTACGGACAAACAAATCGACGAACAGATTGAGCAATTACAGAAATGGTCGGGTGTATGGGCGCCACGGGAAGACACAGCAGCCGAGCTTGACGACCGGCTGATTGCCGATGTGGTGCTCAAGATAGAAGGAGTCGAGGAAGAGGAAAAACACGACAACATTGATTTGTATGTGAGGCAAAGCGGTTTCGTCGCGTCAATCCCTGTCGAGAAGCTTGGGGAATTGCTGGTGGGCGCAAAGGCCGGGGATACTAAGAAAACGAGTATCGAGGTGCCGAAGACATACTTAAAAGAGGAATATCGCGGCAAAAAGGTGGATGTCCAGATTGCCATCAAGGATATCAAATGGCTCAAGCCCGCGGCTTTAGACGAAAGTTTATTGAGGAGATACGGTGTTGAAAACGAAAAGGAACTCCGGGAAAAAGTTCG
>CAYSLN010000160.1:0-5183 GCA_964431825.1 uncultured Pirellulales bacterium
CTGAATTCTGAAAGCTGGATGGTTGATGTTGAATGCCGGCTTGTATTGCACATTGCGTATCTCGTATCTCGCAGAAGTACAGAATACAGATGGTTTTGTGGGCATTGATGAGGTCCCCCATTCTGATTGACTGTGAACTATACCAGCTTTTGCCGGCACAAGTGAACGTCTATTAGTTCGATATATATTATACCAAAAAACGGTTAATTTTCAAGTGAAATTTGGAGGGAAAGAGGTGGGTAAAGTTCTGTCGTTTGTTTTATTGTATTGGCCAGCCGGTGCCATAGGCAGTCAGCTTTGGGATTACATCGCTGAATAACCGAGGGCGAGAGAGTTGCCCGTTAAAAATTAAGAACACCGATTGTTTTAACTGCTGATGAAAAGAGAAACGCTTAAAATTATTCCTGAAATACGAGGGTACTAAATAATTTTTTCAAAATACTTCTTCACTCCGTCAAAATATATTCTGACTTTCTCTACTCCAAAGAACTCTTCGTATCTGCTTGCTGCATAATAACTGCGAATATTAGAATCTTTTGGGGCTTTGTCACTTTCAACAAGCACTACTTCAATTTCAGCTTCTGGCTGTATTGCTCTTTTGAGTAATGTTCTGAGATGATAATCAGCATATGGCAAAGAGTATCCTATAAAAACCACTTTTGTTGCCTTGCTTAATTCCCTATATGCGTTATCCCATATATAACCTATATGTGGATTATCGAATTGCTTAATGAAGGTTGGAGATATTATAAAAGGCTCAAGTACAGGCAACCTAAAAGTCTCATCTGTTTTTTTTATAACCTTTGCACACTCAGGACATTCTTTTTCTGTCAAATACCTATAAACTACTTCAGGTTTCGAACCTAGACCCACAAACATGCAATTACAATTAGGGCAAATTACCCAATTGATGGAACCATGTAGCTTGATAACTTTAATATTACAAATGCCTTTCGCATGTTGAAGTATCGAGGGAGTATGACGAGTTGTACCTTCAAAGGGATGAGTAAAGCAACAATAATCAATATCTGTATTATTTTGTTTATGTTGTCGCAGCGACCAATATATCGAATCATCAAGAATGCAGTCCCAATTTAGAGAAATGATGCTGAAAGAATGAGCGTCTAAGCCCGCATCTAATCGCTGCTTTATAAGATATTGAGATACCTTTCTGTAAAAAGTCCAAGCATTCCCATCAATCTTTTCTTCGTGAGCCAAGAAAAGCAATACGATGATGCTATAAAAAGAACGGCGAATTTCCTCAAGTTTACGATATTCATAACCCAAGCAATAACGATGGTTATTTATGCTTTCATCCAAAAGAGTAAAAACATCTTCCAATGCAGGATTGTTTGAATGAGCAAAGATTTTATTAACAAATTCAATACTTCGACCTTGATGTTCGCTACAATAACTCTGTAACCTCTCAGGCAAAGACACAAAGTCCATATCACGAATAGAATCTAAAATCTTAGACTGAAGGGGGATTGAGGCGTTATAAGAAAATCCCGCCCCTAGAACATAAACTGTTCTGGAAGAACTGTCGGCTGATATACTCATCACTCAATTCCTTTAAGAACCTTGACCCACTTTTCACAATGAGCAAAATTCTCAAGACCAACAGCTCTTTTTAATTTATCATTCTTAGAAGTATCCCTAAGTTGTTCTACTAACTTATTAATACTTCTTGGTTTATATTCTTTTGACTTACACCACATATAATGACGAACACTGTTATCCTTAGTTTCAGGCGTTGGATATTGACGCCCTTTAATAAATTTTGTCCTGCCGTAATTTTCCGTAAAATCATTTATGGCCTTACCGCTCGTGATTAGCTTCCTGCATTGGGCGCAACCACAAATATTTTTGAAGAATGCCTTTTTGTTTACGACACCTAGTGCCCGGATGGCACGAAGAGCATCACGGAACTGCAAACGTTTATGAAGACATGGCAGATAATACTTAGCAACTGGAATTCCTCCTCCAACAGGCGTAACTGATCTTTGTTCCCCATATTCTAAGCTGTGAGTTACACCATCCAAAAGACCTTGATGCATTAGCAAAACTGAAAAATAACCACCGTATAAACTTATAACTGGTACACCACTTCTCTTTATCCCTTTTATAAAGTTTATATAAGATCCCAAAAGCGATTCCGAGACGTCAGCTTCATCAAAAGCATCTATCCAAATCAAGAAAGCTGACGCTTTTATTTTGGAATAAGCTTTGACAAGCTGTTTAACTTGGCTTTTATCGAATAATACATCCTTTGATATTACTATTTGAATACACAAGGTGTAACCCTTTTTATTTACAATACCAACACTGTCAGAAGCACAGTCAATATTCACATCAAGCCAATCGTCAAGAGTTAGACTGTCCATATAAAAATATGGGGCTATAACAACAGAAGGTGCAAAAAGTCCAAAGTCTGATACCCCTTCTTCTTCTAAGAATTCATAATATGGTGCCGCATCTGATTCTTGTGCGTGACTTGAAATCGCTTCACATTGGTAATTTATTACTCTTCTGCAAAATCCCCTACGCGTTTTATCTTCAGAGAAATCCTCTGGGAATATACTTTGTTTATTGACTAGTATCTGTTTCTTGATTGGTGAACCATATCGCTCAATCAATGTTCTAATAGATTTTTTTATCTCACCATAGCTATTAGTAGAAGTAGACTGTAAATTTCCTATTTCCTGCTGAAAGGCGTGAGTCTGCGGGTCAATAAAATAATGCTTGTTCTTTGACCTTTGTGTAATGAACATCGCTAAAGCGGCTGGTTGATGAGCTACCATAGAAGCATTAATTACTAATTGGTCGTAAGTATCAAGAAATTCTCCCAAAAGGTATTTTTGATCGGCAGCTATCCCATATCGTATTAAATGTTGTCCGGCCGGATTAGACTTTGGCATCTCTGTCTTCCTTGTTTTTCACTGATAAACGCTAATACCCAACTGCGAGCAACTTCGGAAACCTCAAAAGATCGATGGGCCTCAATAATTATTTCAAAGGGCCAATCTCCATTATCTTTGTAAAAGAACAGACCAACACCATGCTTGTTAAGTTCAATACTTAACGCTTCTGATACATTCCGCTTTGGCATGCAGATATATGAGTAATCTGCCGCTAATTGATGGTCACGGGCTTGTTGAATAGCTTTTCTCCAGTCGCGGAGCTTAAACTCAACAGAAAACAAAACGTCCTGATCGACATATGCCAGATCTGCGCTTCTCCCTAGAATAGGTACTTCACGACATGCGGGCTTTTCGGTATTCTGCCTTATTCTTAGTAACGATTTTTTAACAAGAACATCTTCTTTCATCTCGATCTTACTTTATAAACATTTAACTAAGGACCTGATCTCGGATTTTAGATTTAGTTGTATATTTTGGATAACGTGAATAGATGTATTTTAACAATGACGATAAAGTTGCAATAGTACAACGTTTCTTGAACTCCGCAAGGGTATCCCATTGAGCTTTACTTAGTTGAATTTTTTTCTGCACATATCTTTTGCCAAGTTCATTCAAAGAAAACTGCTCTACAAAAACACGATCTTCGTCATTGCTAATAGTTTGCCAGTACGCGTATTCTTCTATTTCATCCGTCAACATTTCCTCTTTTCCAAAGGAGGCAACTTCAACAAAACCCATATTTACTAAAAATTCCAAATCCTCGTAAACTTTGGCAGAAAAGGGTCCATAATCATAAGCCGTAAAATCCGGTAATTCACTTCCAGAAATGACTTCTTCATTAAATTTTTTTTGGATTTCTTTTTCGAAAAGAAAGACCATTTTCATTATCCTAGTTCTACCAACAACAGGTTCATACTTTTGATTTTTCTTTCCCTTTGCAGCAAGTAAGGCTATCAACAAATCTTTGCTACTATTTATTTTTCCCATAATTAACTCTGGCACTGAGGAATACTGAAGAACTTCAAAATCGCTGTTATAACCACTTTACTTAGAACGAGCAAAAGATCAGTATATATTATATTTATCGTTGATTCTACTGTAGAAACCAAAGAATATCTTTTGCATTTTTTAGCTAAAAAACGCAGTTTGTCAGAAATAACCCTGAGAACAAAACCTGCATCCCTCAAAATCTTCCCTGATTCTGTGGCTAAATTACCCAAGCTAACGACAACTTTCTCGAACTAAGCAGAAAAAAGCTATCGCTTCCGGCTTCGCCTTTGGCTACGCCGCGACAAGCGTCGCCTGCACCCCCGGCCAAAGACCGGGGCTAAATATAGCTCGGTTTTTTCTCGCCGGGTAAAAAACATATCTTGTGTTGATTCCGCAATGGCAGTTGGGTCAGGTATTTTTTAACGCCGCCCCGCTGAGACAATAAGGAACCCGCAAAAACAGCGGGGTAAGTATTAATAAAATAGGTGGAAAGAGGAGAGAAGTCAAGGGGATTTAGTGAATATATTTGAAAGCAGATTAGGGCAAACACATAGGTTTGCCCCTACTCAGAGAGCAGGCAAAGGGAGGCCCAGAGCAAAATAAAACAATCCGACGACAGGCAGTATTAACTTAAAGCCTCCAAGGACCAAGAATCCGATAAGGATAAACATGCCATATCGAGCGAAGTTGTTGTAGGCATTAATGGCGTGGGGAGATTTCAATCTTGCATAAACCATCTTCGAGCCGTCCAGTGGCGGGATGGGAAGCAGATTAAAAACGGCCAGGATAAGGTTAAATAATATGGCCAGCAGCACAAAATTCCCAAGGGCAGGTATTGCTTCCAATCTGAAGATGTGGAAAGAAGCCGCCAATACAAGCGCCAGAAGTATGTTGGCCAGAGGCCCGGCAAGTGATACCTCGAATATTTGGCGCCTGTTGAGCACGGAGAAATTGACAGGGACAGGCCTGGCCCAGCCGAAATGCGCTATAAGTGGCATGATGATGGTGCCTATCAGACTTATATGCGCCAGAGGATTCAAAGTCAATCTTCCCATTCTTTTTGCAGTGTCATCGCCGAACCTGTAAGCCATCCAGCCATGAGCGTATTCATGAATTGTCAATGAGACAAGAAATATGGGAAGGATAAATACAAAATGTAGAACTTCATCTATCAACATCTGTAGCGGTCTGCTCCGGAGCTGTCGTGTGTCAGGATATGGGTCATCATCCCTCATCGGAGGAAAGCGCCAGAGTTGTTATAGAATTAGCGGG
>CAYSLN010000161.1:0-5114 GCA_964431825.1 uncultured Pirellulales bacterium
AGTTTTTTCAAGTATTTCCTTCTTTTTCCCGGCTTATAGGGTCAATTTCACGGAGCTCCTTTATTAATTCATATTCTTCCTTAGATAGATTTCCATAAAAAACTAATAAAATTCTGTTTAAGCTAACACGAATTCATTTTTTATTTTTTTCTTGACATACAATATATAGTTATTCATAGTATGACATACTACTATATATCTTATTTTATTGGATATTTTTTTTAATTTTTTTGCATTATTAAAGATCAAGATCTCTGACATCAATAAACGCCTCTTTCACCTCACGTTACAAGGGAACAGTCTACTCAAGCCTGTGTCGTCAATGTCGACCGACTTTCTATTATGGGCCAGCAGTTACATTTAATATGGAGCCCGCTGGAGTTTAGAAAGGAATGTCACTTTTGAAAAACAAAAATGCGGAAACTTCACGATATTCTATCCATAGTAAAATTAGCCCTATTTTTTCGAAAAAACTATTTAGTGGCTTTACCCTTATTGAGATTCTTATTGTGATTGCCATATTGGGGACACTTTCTGGCATTGCGATCCCCGTGTATAAGAATTACATCGAAAAGGCAAGAATTGTTAGCGCCATAGCTGAAATCAGTATTCTACAAAAAGAGATCGCGGAATATGAGACGGATAATAACGTTCTGCCAAATACCCTCAACGATATAGGGCGCGGAAATCTTTTGGATCCCTGGGGCAATCCCTATCAGTACCTGAACTTCGCCAATGTTCATGGAATGGGGCAGATGCGGAAGGACCGATTTCTTGTGCCTTTGAACACTAACTACGACCTCTACAGCATGGGTAAAGATGGATTGAGTCAGACTCCTCTCACAGCTCAAGCCAGCCATGATGATATTATCCGGGCAAACGATGGGAGGTATATAGGGATAGCCTCAGAATATTAATCAGGTTGCTTTTTATGAAAATAGAGCTAACATTCCTTAGAAGCAAGGTAGCACGTAGGATTGTCATACTGTTTATCTTTTGTGCCCTCGTACCCATTGTAGCCCTGGCAACCATCTCGTTTATCCAGGTGACAAATCAGCTCTATGATCAGGGAAAAAGGCAACTACGTGAATCAAATAAGGCAATGGGCATGTCCATTTTCGAGAGGCTATCCTCCATTGAGAATGAGTTGAAGATTTTCTCTTCCAGCCTTAATTCGAGCCCCAGAGCTTCAACGCATAGGCCAGCCGAAGAATACAGCAAACACTTAAAAAAGCGGTTCGAAGGACTGTCACTTCTCACTGACTCTGGCAAATGTATCCCTTTCTTCGGTCCTGCTGAGCAGCCGACAGAACAGTCTGAGCAAGAGAAACAACACCTTATGTCTGGCAAAACACTTATAGTAACCCGATCCGGTGGGAATAACCGTTCCCACGTATACATGATGAGGGCAGTCGATCCACACCAGCCGAGGCAGGGTATCCTGTGTGGAGAGATAAATTCCATGTACCTGTGGGGCATATCTGAATATGCCACTCTGCCAAGTATGACCGAACTTTGTGTTTTGGATCACTTCAATAATGTCATCTACAGCACAATTCCGCTCACTCAATCATTCTATGAAAAATCAGAGCCCAAAATGAGTCGTTCTTCCTCGGGTTGGTTTGAGTGGAAATATAAAGACAAAGAATATCTGACGAGTTTTTGGGATATCTTTCTAAAGCCCCTGTTCTTTTACCCGAAGTGGGTAGTAGTTCTCAGTGTATCCAAGGATTATATTTCTGCTCCAATGATCTATTTCAAAAAGATATTCCCCTTTATAATTCTCTTGTCCCTTTGGGTGGTACTGCTTTTGAGTGTCATCCAGATTCGAAGAATAATGGACCCTCTCGAAAAGCTTAAGGATGGAACACAGCGTATAGCCATGAGGGATTTCCAGAGCAGGGTGACAGTCACAAGCGGCGATGAGTTTGAGAAACTCGCTGCTTCTTTCAATGATATGGCAAAGCAATTGGGCAGACAGTTTAACGCCTTGACCACCATGGCTGAAATCGACCGTGCCATCCTTTCGGCCTTAGACACCGATAAAATCGTTGGCACAGTGATCACTCGTATGCACGAGTTTTTCAGCTATGACTTCGTCAGTGTCACCCTGCTTGATTCAAAAGGCGAAAATCGTGCGCGAAGGTATGTCGGGAGTGGCAAACCCGATGCTATGAAAATCCATGACGACATTGATGTTTCGCATGAATCGGTTGAGAAATTCATTGATAACCGAGAAATAGTATTGATAAATGGGCAGCGAAACCTTCCGCCCTTTCTTGCTCCACTTGACAGAAATGAGATTACCTCATTCGCAGTTCTTCCCCTATTCATCAAACAGAAGCTCGCGGGGATCATAACGCTGGGTTTTCTGGATTCATCTGCAATCGATCAGGAAGACTTACACCATGCACGTCAGCTTGCCGACCAGGTGGCGGTTGCCTTATCAAATGCCCAACTGATCGAAGAATTAGACTTGCTTAACTGGGGCACTTTGACTGCCCTCGCACGGACTGTCGATGCAAAATCACCCTGGACCGCAGGCCACTCAGAAAGAGTGACAGAAATAGCGTTAAAGATCGGCCACGTTATGGGACTCACACCCAGTGAGCTGGAAAATTTGAACAGAGGAGGGTTGCTCCATGACATTGGAAAGATCGCTGTACCTGTCAGTGTTCTCGACAAACCCGGAAAACTAACCGAGGAAGAGTACCAGGTCATTCAAGCGCATTCGAGTATAGGGGCACGCATCCTGGAACCAATTGACGCGTATGCACCTGTAATACCCATGGTGTTACAGCATCATGAGCGTTTCAACGGTAAAGGTTATCCTGACGGTGTTGCTGGAGAAGACATAAGCTTAGGCGCCCGAATTTTGGCTGTAGCAGACGCCTTCGATGCCATTACCTCAGAGCGTCCCTACCGCAAAGGAATGGATCTGGAGGTCGCACTTACAATTATCAAACAGGAAAGCGGTGAGCAGTTCGATCCAAAAGTAGTGCAAGCCCTTTTAGAGGTCATGTAGCACATGGCGTAACGGGTAACGATGTGGTTTTGAAATCGCCAGTAGTCAAAAAGATAAATCCACATCCCTCAGTTTCATAAAATAAATTTTCGGTAGCGGTCAATACTATTTGGGGTGAAAAGGATGAAATATGAGTATATCATAGTAGTACTGTCGACCTTCAGCTTGTTGTTTGGATGTCAGTCTCGGGAACCTACAGCCATTCCAGACGAACTATTGGGAGTATGGAAAACCTGTGCACCAAAATATAAGCGATGCTTTTTTGAGATAAAAAAAGATTCAATTATCTTTGTAAATAGAGATTCTTTGGAAGACCTTGACGTTAACATTATCGTGAAAATTGAAAAAACCAAAAAAGAGAAACAGATCTTGTACACCATCCATTACAAAAAAATGAAAGGGGAAGAATACAAATTTCCCTTTTACTATGAGAAGTCAAAGGGTGGTGCAATACGATTTAAAAATCAGAAAGAAATCGAGTGGAGGAAGGCAAATATACTGAGTATGGAAGAACTCTTTATGAAGTCTGACTAAATCATTACTTCAAATGCCCTATTATCGTGTTAATTGACAATTATCGCTTACATTTTTTATAGTGCTCTCTAATTTGGCTTGCTGAAAAACATCGCTGCTATGTTTTTAGTCTTTTTCCTATTGTATAGAGGGATACAGGCAGCTTAGAACACTTCTTTTTATATTATCCTTCTTGGTGTTTTGATTTGAAGCAAAGCAAAATTTCGAAGATTCTGTCTATGTGTCCGTAACTAATAGAAGGGAGGTACCATGAAACTACTCCGTATACGTCGGCGTTCCTATATTGTCGACAAATCACTCCAGTATAGATTTCTTGCAACAATTCTTATCTACGGTTTTATTGTTGTTGCTTTTTTATCTGTCTACCTTTTTCTGCCCGAGATCATGAAGATGCAGGACGATAGCCTGAGTTTTGAAATCCGCGCTGCTGCAGCCGATAAATTACTCGCTTTTCACTCACGAATTTGGCCTGCCGCAATCGTCATTATCATTCTCCTTGGACTCCATTCGATACTCTTCTTCCACCGGCTGGTTGGCCCTTTGTATCGGTTTTTCTGGGCTTTCGAGAAGGTGCGAAATGGGGACCTAAGCTTCCGTGTAAAAATAAGAAGGAAGGATTATCTGCACAGGGAAGAAGCAGGTTTCAACGAGATGTTAGATGCGCTCGCTGGAAAATTGGAATATATACATTTGGCTAATCTTACCGCTCTTAAGTCTCTGGGTGAGCTTGAGCAAAAGATTAGCAACCAGACAAAGGCCGATAAAGAGCTCTTTCACGCCCACCGTCAGCATCTTGACACACTGATGGATGCTATTCGATATTTCCGGCTAGAAACGGGTGAGGCTGAGCAGGTTCAAAAAATCCTCTGAGTACTCAAACACCTCAGGGGTTCTTTCAAAAATCTTTACATTTTCTTGCATTTTGTCATTCTGCCAAGTCTTATTTTATTATCAACCCTCCTGCTCGCCTGGGACACACTGTTTCATCCCCTCTTAAAAAGAGTTTGTTTTCTTTTTTGATTTATCCCTTCTTCTGGTGGGAAATTAGCACACCTCTAATTCTGTTTTCAAAGAGCAGTTATTTCTCATAGCAGTTAAACATTTGTATACACGATCTAGGGCATAATATTCAGCTCCATCTACAGTAGCCATATAGCCTAAGTATACAAAATCACTATAATTTATCCTCCGATAAGTTAAACATAGTGAGACGTCTTCTTGCATCACGATACTACGCAAAAAGGACACCCCCCAAGCCAAAGGGCCCCTAAATACACCATACTATTTCATCAACTACTCTGATTCGCAAATCCCTATACCTGCCCGCCGTCTGTATGGCTGGTTTGATAATTGGCGATATGTAGATCCAGACTTTCCCAAGGCCTCCCCATCGTGAGTTTGAAAACAGAAGGGAGAGTTCAGCGGACTACCACATCATGAGGTGACTCTCCCCTAATAAAATTCTTGCAAATAATAGATATTTTAGTTATTTTGAGTTGCTATACTTTTCCATTCTTCCTTTAGACATTTTATCTAAAACATGATCATTTACGTG
>CAYSLN010000162.1:0-5079 GCA_964431825.1 uncultured Pirellulales bacterium
TGCTGGAGATGAACAAAGGGCCTTACACAGCTCCGCAGAAATGATTAGAAAGGTTCTCGGGCAAGTTATCCGGAACTTGTGATTAAAGGCGAAAGACCAAGTCACTGGTTGGAAGTTACGAGTGGTGTATTGGCAGATGAATGCGGGGAACAGTTACAGGGATTCTTCGCAAAACGGCGAATAGAGAACAAGAATAGCTGTAAAAATGGATAAATATGGAATCTGATTTTGTCCAGCCGGGAGTGACACATAGGCCAACACTGTGAGAGGTGGCCTAAATATTGGGACCCGGTAACAAAAGCAAATCTGTATATTTAGCCATTTTTTTTATTGACTTTTTATAGTCTTTCCCGGTATATTGACGCATTCGTGGGGCATGTTCTTTCATCTCTCAAGAGTATGCTCCTATTGAAAAAAGAAAGAGAGAGATAGTTTAAGCGGCCTGCAAACAGGCTAAGGAGAAGTAAAAGTGAGTACAGGTACAGTAAAATGGTTCAACTCAACAAAGGGATTCGGTTTTATTGCCCCCGATGAGGGTGGCGATGACTTGTTTGTCCACCACTCGGAGATCAAGACATCGGGCTATGCAACACTCGATGAAGGTCAGAAGGTCGAGTTTGAGGTCGGGCAAGGCAAGAAAGGTCCTTGTGCGACCAACGTAACGCCCGCTTAGGCTTAAAAAAGTGTTGAGAACCAAAAGGCCCTGCCGAATAGCAGGGCCTTTTCATATATTGGTGTTATTTTTCATTTCGGTTGCTTTGGCGCTATCAGGCTCAAGCAGGTCAATAGGAACATGGGTGGCCAAATGTCGTGTGTAAGAGGGCAGCTGATGTTACTGGAATATACCTGTGCGGTTTAAGTATTGTTTGCCGCTTTCGGATTTCTTAATTGTTAGTGTTCCTATGGTTTTGGGTCCTTCTTCTCTTGCTTGCTTTGGTATCTCTACGATTTCCCTTGGTCCCCTGTCTTTATGGAGGTTCCACATATAATCACCTTTTGCCTCCATAGGGAAACTCTTCATCTCGATGAGCAGGCTGTCAGGAAGGACTGTGCAGAGGAGATAATCTTGTGTGTTTACAATCTCGCGTCCCCAGGATGAGCCGTGTACGATTTGCCAGATTCCATCGGATTCGCTAACTGTCACGTCATGGAACTCACCACAGAGGTACAGGTCTACTCCGGCTTCTTTCATAACCTGCCAGAACTTACTTGTTTTTCCTCCTTCCAGCATGAGCTTACTTGATGACCGACTCTTAGGGGTGCCGAATATTGGAACATGCCCCTGTACAATGATGTAGTCTACGTCTTTATTCTCTGTTAGCACACGTTCAAACCACTGAAGCTGTTCACCAAGCACATTCGTGTGTAACTTATCATCCTGAATCTCAAATGTCTCCACTGTTACAATCAGCACATTTTTGTGAAGAACATAGTAGGCCAAGCCTTTCTTGCCCTGCGGGCCATTATCCGGCATACCCATATGATTGGCGAACACCCGCTCGAAATGCGGCACTAATTCGAGCTTTTCCTTCGGCCATGGGTCATCACCGAGCTCATGGTCACCAACGGCTACATAAAAGTTCAGGTTGTGTGCCTGCATGCGGCGAATCCAGCCTGTATAGTATAGTGCTCCCATTTGCTCGATGCACCTGGGTCCGTCCCACCAATGGCCATTGACCAGGTCGCCGGCTATCAGAATAAAATCCGGATTTTCCGACTTCACCTGGTCCAGATACCAATCCACAGCATCTTCCCACTGAGGCCATGGATTAGGCACATCGAAATTAAAGAAGTCCGGAGAGCTTACAAAGGTCCAGGAGTCTTCGGTAGTTGTTCGGTGCCGAACGCTCGAAGAACTCTTTTGCGTCATCGTCTGGGGCGTTTCGCATCCGAAGGAAACCAAGAGCATTAACAGAAAGATTATACTACTTCGCCATAATGTTCTTGCCTGTGAGATTCGATGTAATTCGAACATCTATTATATACTCCCCTTCATTTTATCTATTTCGCACGATTGAGCTTAGTAACTATTCAGTTCGGCTGGTAATTTCAATAAGATGAAGCCCGAACTGTGTCTGGATGGGGCCATGGATTTTTCCAAGGTCTCCGCTGAAGACCACCTGGTCGAATTCTTCGACCATTTGGCCCGGAGAGAACTCGCCCAGGTCACCTCCCTGTTGTCCGGAGGGACACTTCGAATGCTGCCTGGCCAATTCGCCGAAGTCGGCTCCGGCTTCGATTTGTCTTTTGATGTCTTCGCATTTCTCCTGTGTTTCGACCAAGATGTGACGTGCTGTGGCTTTAGTCATAATTGTCTCCAGTTGTTTAAGTTAATACACAATGATAAACCGACAGACCCTGTTATTCTTGGGGGCGATGCCTTGAATTCTCCGGCTATTTACACTCACCCATCATCTGGACGACTTTTGGTTCTATAGCTTCGGCCCAGATTTTGTATCCGGTCTTGTTAGGGTGCAGGTAGTCCGGCATGATGTTTTTGGTCAACAGGCCGGCTTTTGTCAGGAATTTACTGTTGATATCAAGGTATTGAATCATTTTGCCATCAGCAACCCTCGATGCCAGTAAGCTGGCCCTGGCATTCTTCTGGCGCTGAGCCGAGGGTTCAGGGTTGCGTGGGAATATGGCCAACAGGAGTATCCTGGTGTCGGGAAGGCTGGTGCGCAGCCGCTGACAGATGGTGATGATTCCATCGGCAATTTCTTCGGCTGTGTTGTCATTTCCATTTGAATTGTTAGTACCAATCATTAATATCGCGAGCTTCGGGGAGATTCCTTCGAAATTCGAGTGGTCCAGGCGCCACAATACATGTTGTGTTCGGTCCCCACTGAAACCCATGTTGACGGTGTTACGCGGAGCATAGTATTTATCCCAGATTTGTTTGCCTACATTTTCCCAACCATGGGTGATGGAATCACCGATGAAGAGCAAGTCGACATTTCCCTTTTTTAGTTGTTCATTAACGGCATCATGGCGCGGACCCCACCATTTGGCGGCCCAATCGACGGTCTGGGGCACAGGTGCGACGGCGGAGTGTTCTTTGCCTTCGACCGATTTGAAAGCAAGCTCCTGCTGACTGGCACAGCCAATAAGAATGGAACCTGTCAGCAACAGAACGATAATGGCTGTTATCTTTCGTGTCATTTGTGATCTCCTTATTCTTTAACTTCTATAACTTTGTAGTTTTCCGACTCCGCGTGTGGGTCGTTTATTTACGGCTGTTAACTGGGTTTACCAGTAATGGTGTACTGATTCGCGGATGTGGTGTTCATAGATTGTATGCACCTTATCCATAATCTTGTCCGAGAGAGAGGGCAGGTCCGCTGCAACACAGTTCTGTTCAACCTGTGATGGCTGCTTCGCGCCTGGAATTGCGCATGTCACAGCATCGAACATTAAAATCCAGCGCAGGGCAAACTGTACCATAGTTGTTGCCGGTGGACAGATAGCTTTAAGCTGGTCAACGGCTTGTAAGCCGAGGCGGTAATCGACACCTGAGAAAGTTTCGCCTCGGTCAAAGGCCTGGCCGAGGCGGTTAAAAGTTCGATGGTCATCGGATGCGAAGGTAGTATCCGGTTTTAGCTTTCCCGTGAGCATCCCGGAGGCCAGCGGCACGCGAGCGAGAATACCCACTTTGCGTTTCCTGGCTTGCTCAAATAAAAGCTCAGCGGGTCGATGGCGGAACATGTTGAAGATGATTTGCACGGACTGAACATTAGGATATTCTATTGCCTTGAGGGCTTCTTCGATTTTTTCGACGCTGACACCGTAGTAGCGGATTTTGCCTGCCTTGACCAGGTCGTCGAGAATCCCAAAGACATCCGGCATATAGTAGACCTGGATGGGTGGACAATGGAGCTGGAGCAAATCGAGGGCTTCTGTATCCAGGTTACTGAGACTGCGTTCGACGAAGGCCATGAGGTTTTTGCGATTGTAGCCTTCTGCGGTGTGTGGATCTAGCCGCCGCCCGGCCTTGGTAGCAATGTAGATGGTTTCGCGGTGTTCACGGCGCAGTTGTGCCAGCAGGCGTTCGCTATGACCGTCGCCATAAACATCGGCGGTGTCAAAGAAATTGACTCCAAGTTCTATGGCTCGGTGTAACGCGGCCAGAGATTCGGTATCTTTGACGGGGCCCCATGTGCCACCAATTGCCCAGGCACCGAAACTGACGGTAGAAATCTTCCAACCAGTTCGTCCTAAGTTTCGGTATTGCATAGGCTTACACTCTGTAAAATTTACAAGACCACGAGAAGCATATCTTTAATTGTTTTGGGGTAGTGGCTGTTGGCCTCCCCAGCTAACATTCTAACAATCATTTTCCGGAAAGCCAGATTATTCGGGGCTGTTGTATAGCGGTGTGTTAATTAATCTATCGGGTGGTTTGTTTTGCCTGCCGCCAGAAGATGAGTATCAGAACACCTAACACCGCACAGCTTAGAGAATCGCCCAGAAACCACAAAGCAGGCATTTTCACTACCAGTCCTGTTATCACACAGACTACGGCTATAAATACTGCAACCAGCCCTGAGAACGGTACCATTACGCCGTATTTGGTAGGGTTCATCGCCAAGATAATGAAAAATGCCCCAATGCCTATAAACGCAGCTGATGCCGTACGAACTGCATACATAACCAACGGTGAGTCCGGCAGGGTGTCAATGCCGAAGAGGCCTGCAAAAGACTCGCAAGCCGACAACGGCAGGAACAATCCTGCTACCGAGAGCAGGCACAAAATGCCAGCTATCCACAGGCAAATTTTCAATCCAACCATTCATATCTCCTTTCACTAAACCGTAGGTTTTTTGTTATTTGTTTTTCACCGGATGGTTCATTTTTATCAGCGTTTTTGATATATTTGCTGTTTGCCTTTATAATATATACGTATATAAGGCGAAACTTAAAGTTGAAAAACGACTCTAAAGCAGGTATTCTTTCAATGCCGACATAGAGATTAGACGAAACTAAAAACTTAGAACTAAGGGCTATTCCTGGAGAGGTGTCGGAGTGGCTTATCGAGCAGCCTTGGAAAGGCTGTGTAGGGCTTGTCCTTACCGCGGGTTC
>CAYSLN010000163.1:0-5048 GCA_964431825.1 uncultured Pirellulales bacterium
GGCAAAGCAGGAGAGATAAAAGCAGCAATGTGGATTATCGCAATCCTGTCCATATTGTTTTTAACCATGGACCATCTGCCGGCCGCAATTGACTATTTAAAACAGCTAACGTAATTTGAGACATTGTTTGACAAATTCCATAAAAAGGGCTTGCAATAAAGCAGCCGGGAACAATATTATGACGAATAGAAAACTAATCAAAACAACTGGGCAAAAGTAATCTAAAAGACATGGGGACATAGGATAGCTATAACCTCTGTCTTATTTTTCTTTATTATCGATATGTCGAATTATACATAACGCTTAATCTTTAATAAGGAAATACAGAAGGAAGTACAGATGGAAAAAAAGCAAGAACTGACTGACGCCGTTCTAAGCCGAGCGCAGGAGTCGGACGGCAAAAAGAAACTGACGTGTGCCGAAGCCTTTGAGCTGGCCCGGCAACTGAAGGTGGAAATTCCTGAGATTGGCCGGATTTGCAACCAGCACAACATAAGAATATGCAAATGCCAGCTTGGCTGTTTCATGTAAGAGACGCCAAACGTGGCAAAAGGACATAAACATGAAGAAGCTAAGAGCGAGGTTCAAACTTTGGCTCAGTACCGAAGATGTCGAAGGCGTATTCGGTGACGGCAAATGGCGGCTGCTAAAGTCCATCGACACCAAAGGCTCATTGAAGCTGGCCAGCGAATCGCTCCACATAAGCTATCGCAAGGCCTGGGGAGACCTGAAAAAAGCACAGGACACTTTAGGTGTCAGCCTTGTGGAAAAACAACGGGGTGGTAATAAGGGTGGCCAAACAATCCTGACCCAACAAGGCAAAAAGTGGCTCCGGGCTTATACAAAGTTTCGCAGCGACATAGAAAAAGCGACAGAAAAGGCATACAAACAATACATTTCCGGACTTGTAAAGTGAGCAAAACTGTAAAAAAAATACTTATCTCCAGGTCCCCTGGATTCACTCTTATCGAGCTTATGGTTGTTATCTCTATTATATCATTGCTGCTTGGCATTCTGCTGCCGGCTTTAAATAGATCGAGAGCAATAGCCATGGAAACAATCTGCCAAAGTCGACTTCGACAATGGGGCTTGGCATTTGAAGCTTATTCATCAGCGAATAACGGCTTTTACCCACATATTGACGGACTTGACCGTAGTGCCAGTAAAGCAGACTGGTTTGGGTGGGTTGATATGCTGCCACCGCTGATGGAAGAAAAACCTTGGCGTGAACACAAACGATGGTATAAACCAAGCAGGAACACGATATTTCAGTGCCCTTCGGCGATTCCGGAATCTTCAAATTTATATAATTATAACCCAGAGAGAAATGGTTATTTCTCTTATGCGATGAACTCTTGTCTTGAGCTTGACCGGAACTGTTGGCCACCTTATGGTGAACCTCAAGGCAATAATATGCCATCCTTTCTTAATATAGCAAAGATTAATCATCCTACGAGTGTGATACTTCTATTCGACCAGCTTATTGACCCCAGAAAAGGTTACGGGGGGAAAAAACTGAACCGCTCGACGGGGCGCTACTGTGGCAGCTATCCCAAAGCGTTCAGTGCACGGCACACCAAACCGGGCGGATTATTGGGTGGTTCTATTCTCTATTGTGATTATCACATTCAATGGACTGAAACAGTCTGGAAGGCAGATTGGCCAGAAGACCTGGAGGTACCTCCGCGGGATGACCTGGACTGGTATCCCTATCCGTAGGCAGATAATGAAAAGTTTAATATCTCACTGAGAAAATAGGAAAAGACAATGAGAAAAGTAATAACAGTGGTATTAGTAATTTTTATGTTTCTCACAATGACAGCCCAGCTTTTTGCAGAAGTTCCAAATCTGTCTATTTATGAACTTCAGTACACAGAGAACCCGGACGGCAGCAGCTATTATGACAAGCAGACAGTGAATTGTGACGGCGGTGTTGTGATTCATAAATGGAGCCGTGGACGTGAAAGACTGGTCCTTTATGACCCGAATCATCCTGACGAATGGGGCGGTATTATAGTCAAGGGACCGTTCGATTCGAACGCCTTCGAAGATGTAAACTTAGGGGACTGGGTCAGATTGGACGGCGTTACAGTTTATGAAGAATTAAACAAAGCTCGTGGAAATACCACGCTTTTTTATGAAGGGTCTCCTTCACACACAATATTAAGTACAGGCCATGCGCTTCCTGAACCTTTGGTTGTGGATGTAAATGATATAGCCGTAGTGTATGACGATGTTAATGAGACCTGTTATGTGACCGACCATAGGGCGGAAAAATACGAAGCGATGTATATTCAGGTAAGGAATGTTGTTATTGGTGATTATACTAATGCCGGTTCACACGGGGACAATTATTCACTGTGTGAAATTGATGACCCAAATATTTACTGCTGGGCAGCAGATTATGTGAATATTGACAATCCCGATGACGAGACGCCTCATCCGATTATCGAAAACGAGCTGAAATTATGCAGTGTAAGCGGGATTCTTGAGCAATATACGAAATTGTCCCACGACTGGGATTATTATCAGCTGCTTACAACCTACACAGGTGATTTGAAGCGTTATACACCTGCCGATATTAATGGCGATTGTATGGTGGATTTTTCAGATTTTGCTATACTCTGCGAATATTGGCTCTGGGGCACGGAGTAATAGGATAGCGTTTTTTGCGAAGGAACGATTTCTATCATAGGAGATGAGAGAAATGAAAAAAGAGTACGTTTTAGGGATATTATTTTTTGGCGGTCTCTGGGGCCTTTCGGAAGCCGTTCTGGGCAACGCTCTGTATAGTGCAGGTGTACCTCACTCATCTGTTCCGTTGACGATAATCGGTTTTACCATCCTGACTCTTGCCAATGTATACTTCCCCCGAAAAGGCACAGCTACGCTTATCGCTGCATGTGCGATGCTGTACAAATTTCTCAACAGCCCATTTTTTGCGTGCCACATCCTCGGCATCCTCATGACGGGTTTCTGCTACGATTTGTTTTTCAACGTACTCGCACTAAAGAGCAAAGCCCTGCGTGCCGCAGCAGCTGCTTACGCCAGCTACGCATTATTTGCCTTGATGATTACTTATGTATTCCGTTATGACCATTGGGTACAGGCAGGCTTTACGAAGGTGGCCGAACACATTGGCATCAGCGGCAGCACGGCCGCTTTGGGATGCGCAGCTATGGTGCCGTTAGCTTTTCGACTCGGCGACAAACTAAAAGAGAAATATGCTATGCCGTTCAAGTTGCGACTGCAATTAGCTCCGGGCGGCGTGTCAATAGCTACAGCCGGATTGTGGACCTTCAGCATCGCTGTGTACTTCCTCGGTCACTGATTCGACCGGTGCTATTTCTAACTGATTGTAATATACCGAATCTCGGATGGAACCAATGCAAAACATGCTCATCTTGTGGACAGGCCCGCGGCACAGCGGCAAAAGCACCAGCGTAGCCGATCTTGCACAACTCGCACATGATGAAGACTTTGAAGTGGCTGGATTGTTAGCTCCTTCGGTATACCACGATGGCGAACTGATTGGATTCGACGCAGTTGACCTGCGAAACGGAACTAAGGCGCCTCTCGCGAGACAAAAAGCAAAAAGAGATAAAACCATGCGTTTTACCTTCATCGATAAAGGACTGAAGCTCGGCGGCATTGCTACGAGCCGAGAGGCAACGGAATTAGCCGAGCTTGTTATTGTCGATGAATTCGGGCCATTGGAGCTGGACTCCAAAGGTTGGCGCGAAAACGTGGATCTGCTGTTGGCCTCAAGCACTGCTGTGGTTCTGCTTGTTGTTCGCGAGGAGTTAGTCGAACAAGTTAGCCGGCTGTATGCGAGTTTTGGTACCCGGAAGCTTAACGCTACTGAGCCGCAATCCATCGACAAGGTTATCAACCTGCTAAAGGAACGGCGTCAAATACACCTAAGAATAAAATGATAAAGCTCGACAATATGTTAATGATTGGCTCTGCCGGAGCAAACACAGGCAAAACCGAGTTGGCCTGCGCACTCATCAAAAAATTTAGTAAAAGCACAGGTATCGTAGGCATAAAGGTTACTACCATAAAAGCCAGGGATGGACAATGTCCTCGTGGTGGCCAAGGTTGCGGGGTCTGTTCATCACTGGAAGGAAATTTTTGCATCACGGAAGAAACCAACTGTAATAGTGGCAAAGATACCGCAAGACTTCTGGCTGCTGGTGCAAGCCGTGTCTTCTGGCTGCGCGTCCTAAAAGAGCACCTTTCGGAAGGTGCAGCCGTCCTGCTGGACGTGACTGGGCCTGATGTGATTTCAATTTGTGAGTCAAACTCGCTCCGGCACGTTGTTGAGCCGGGACTATTCCTCATGGTCAAGAGCCGCAATTTGAGAGTATTGAAAGACTCGGCACAACAGGTAAAAGAATATGCGGATGCAATCGTAACTTCAAATGGCAACACTTTTGATTTCAATATCGACCGAATAAAACTTACAGATGGAAAATGGCTGATACAGCAGAATGCAACAGCAATAATCATGGCAGGTGGAAACAGCCTCCGCATGGGCATCGATAAGAGTATGTTGCCGGTCAGGGATAAGCCTTTGATAAAACACATCTGCGAACAGCTCCATGGCACATTCACTCAGATACTTATTAGTGCCAACGAGGTGGATAAGTCAGGCTTTCCTGATTTCGAGGTTGTCCCCGACAAAATACCCGGTCAGGGCCCCCTGATGGGAATAGCTTCAGCATTAGAGGCCTCATCTAATGAGCTTAATTTTGTAGTGGCCTGCGACATCCCGCATATAAACTTACGCTATGTCAGGAAAATGCTCGCCGAAGCAAAAGACGCAGACATAGTCGTTCCAGTTACTGCTCCCGTGTCCCGTGACACAGGTCACGAGACATGTATTCCGAGCGAGCGACGAGCCACGAGCGACGAGCCACGAGCCGAGCCCCTCTTCGCGGTATACCGCAAAAGTGCTTTAAGTGCTATAAACAAGGTGCTGTCATCAGGGAAACGTAAAATAAGTGACGTATTTTCTCAATGCAGGGTCAAGTACATTGAACTTG
>CAYSLN010000164.1:0-5036 GCA_964431825.1 uncultured Pirellulales bacterium
TATCCGTTTTTGATTGACTTCCAGGCCCAGTTCCCCGGCCAAATACTGCATTTCCTGACAGGTCCGCAAGGTGTGCTGTTCTTTAAGCCTCAAGTTGGCATTCACGAATTCGTCGTTGCCGTAACAACCTGCTACATAATCATTAAACCAGGCTTTGAATTTTTTTAACTGTCCCTGCTCCACGATTGCAGAACCTCCAGACAAAAATTAAAGGACCCGCCAGCTAATTTACAGCAAATCTCACGGGCCTGCCACCAACTTTTAAGAAAAATCCATATCATATCTTTAAAAACAACTTTTACTTCGGTATAATTGTGCAGATCGATTGGATAACAGAGTGGGTGAATTCGATAACAGCCAAAGGAGAAAAAAGATGCCTACTGTCAAAGACGTCATTGTCCGAAAGCCATCCGAAGAAGAAGCCAATACCTGTAAGAGCTGGCCAATCTGGAAATGCCAGCCCAGCACTTTCGACTGGGCGTATACTGAAAAAGAGACTTGTCTTCTACTCGAAGGGAAAGTAACAGTAACGGACGGCAAAGACTCGGCCAGTTTTGGCCCCGGTGACCTTGTGGTTTTTCCCGAGGACCTCGAATGCACCTGGCATGTTCAAGAAGCCGTGACGAAGCACTATAACTTCGGATAAAAAACAAGGAGTGTAAGGAACAATAAACATTCCTTACACTCCAATAATATTAAAGCATTCAACCAACCTCTGCTGTTTCTTCGGTTATCGTACTGATATCGAGCCGACCTGGGTAACAAGCTCAATTTTGTCATCGCCTGCACCTAAAGTTCCGGTTGCTTTGCTGGCTGTGAAACCACTCTTTTTCACATCCAATGGCAAATCTGTTACGATTGAGCCAACATTTGCCGATGCCTTAACCACAGCAGAGATATCATCCGGTGCATCGTAATAAATTTTCCCGACGTCTGTAACGAGCCGGATCTTGCCCTGTAAACTATCAGCATCAATATTACCAACATTTGTAGTACATTCAATTTTGCCTTCGAGGCCGGAAATCTTGACATTACCTATGTTGTTTTTGACTTTGATTTTTACATTCTGTGGAACCTGAATATCCAAATCCACATTGAGACCTTTCCAATTTTGTTTACCAGACTTTATCACAGTTAAAGTAAGAGTTTTATCATCCTCATCAACCTGCATTTTGACCTGTTCGGCCATTTGCTTAGCTAAGTTCATTGTATCGGCCTTAGCCCTGACTGCAGCAGTGCCTTTAAGCTGACCTGCTTGTCCTCTGTGAAGCTCTATAGAGCCAACTTGGTTATTCACGACAATTTGCTTGCCTTTAGCCAGTGTAATTGTAAATTCGTCCGGGTTCTTTCGGAAGATGACCTTGTCGCCATCATCCTGTGATTCATCTGTAATTTCATCCGTTGCTTCGTCAATTACATCAAGCTCATCTTTGAGCTTTTCAAGGGATATTTCTATGCCGGAACTGAATTGCTCCGCCCACTGCTCCATCTGTCCAGCGAACTGCTCCGACCATTGCTCCATCTGATGCCCAAAATGCTCCATTTGCTGCTCGTGCTGCTCAAGACCCTCTTCATGCCTGTTTTCATACTGCTGCTCGAATTTCTCCCGGAGCTCCTCACTCCATACGGTCACTCTTTCACCTACCTCGTCGCCCCAGTCTTCTATCTGCTCGGCGAGTTCTTCCGAATGGTCACTTACACGCTCAAGCTTCTGTTCCAAAGCTCCAATTTTGTCGTTGAGATCCTCGACCTCGTGGTCGGAGATATTACCGAGCTGTTGTTTCTGCTTGAGCTCTGCGTGGAGTTTGCGAATCTCTTGTTCCAGGGCAATCTTCTCAGTCACTATTTTTTGCAACTGCCGGATAGTCTCTTTCGGTGGTTCAACATGGGGCATAGACTTTGAAATCTGCTCCGGCGAGGGCCTGACTTCAAGAGGTATCTGAGGCATTGGAGGCATCGGGGGGATAGAAGGCATAACTGGCATCGGGCTCGGTGCTGGCGCCGGTGACGGTGACGGATTTAGTTCTTTTGCTCGGCGGAGGTTTTGTTCAGCCTTTCCAAAGGCCTTTGCATTGTCTTTCGTCCACCGCTCCATTTGCTCCTGCCATTGTCTGAATTCATCACTGTTTTGCCAGTTTTTTATTTCTTCCTGCCACTTCTGCATATCCTCGCCTTGCTGCCATTGGTGCATCTGCTCGGACCGTTCTATTTCATCCACTTGTTCGACTAACTCCTGTGGTTCTTCCGGAAGCTTTGCCTGTTGCTCTTGCTGTTTGATTTGCTGACGGAGGCTCTGCAATTGCTCCAGGAGCCGTTCTATCTGCTCCTGGAGTGTATTTATTTCAGCTTCTGTCTTTGCTTTTGGCTGTTTTCTTACAACAAAAGAATCTGCTACGCCGTCGTCCGCTTTGGCCATCGGGAGCAAAAACGCACCGAGTGCAAAGACAACCAGCATACCTGCGATGCCGAGTTTTGCGGTTTTGGGTATGGGTCTATCCAACATTTTTCTTATCCTTTCTTTCAACTGACTTTTTGATTCAACAACACCAATCAATCATCAGGCTCAGGGCCGGCCTTGCAAAGGCCAGCCTGGCCACATTCAGCAGTGTCTCGGGGTATTGCTGGGCTCTCGGGCCCATCGCCACGAGCACTGTTTCGTCAACCGCTTGCTCGCGCACCCTGCGAATTATAGCGTTAGCGAACCATAGAAGCGGGTTATAAAAGTAAACTATCTGCAGAGCAGCCTGGAGCATATTAATCCACAAATCGCCGCGCTTCACATGCGCCAATTCGTGCATCAGGACTGTCCGCAGATGGCTCGAGCCAAGAGTAGGGCCAAGATTCCGCGGTAACAAAATCACAGGCCTAAATAATCCACATACAGCGGGACTTGTTGCATTGACTGAAACTTTTAAGTCTACCTTACATCTGACCCTCATACGCTCACGGCAATATTGAAGTTCTTCATTCATCAAGCGGTTTGCAGCAGAGGCCTGTCTGACAAGCCCTTTGATAAACATAGCGCGCTGCAATACCAACAAGGCCATTGTCAGAACTACTATCAGCCAAGTCACAAATATTATCCCCTGCCAAGTAAGAGCCACCATCGTTGTCGTAAATATGGCTGGTGCGGTGGGTGTATGAACTGACCGGGCTACGACGGACTCAGCAATCGGATCAGTAGTTCCCAGGAAAGGCTCAGTAAACGGCAAAGAACTACCCGCCGTGGTATTGGTAAGCTTTTCGGTCATCGGCCAGATAAGCAAAGGAGGGGTTGTTTGAGATTGAGATTGCTTTGCCCGCGTTTTCTCCTCTATCGCAGCTATATTAACAAGCTGGAGCCTGTCACCAACTAAGTGGCCCAGACTTACAGGTGATGTCAGCGAGCCCGGCAGGATAAGCTTGGCAAGCACCAGCATCCATATCCAGTAGCGAAACACCGCCCGTACCTTTCTGCGAAGCAGTAAGTCAGCCAGCAGCAAAATCACTATCAGCAAACTGCTCTGTATCAACACAGCAAATGCATGTTCAACAAACCAATGGCCTGTTATATTGATATATTCTAATATTGCATTCATAGCATGACCTCAATTTATTAAGACGCTGATCACTTTTTACTTTTGACTCTTTTACTTTTTATCATCGTTTCCAGCTCAGCCAGTTGTTGTCGCGAAAGCTCATTGTTATCCAGCATAAACTGCATCATCGGTGTCAAAGCCCCATCAAAAGCTCTTTTTACCGTTCTCAGAATTTCGCCCTTTTGGGCTTGTGTTCTGGTGATAACCGAGCGGTATAGAATAAGATTGCGGATTCTTTCCGTGCTCAGCAATCCCTTAGTTACCATACGGTCCATCATTGTCTTGACGGTGCTGTAGGTCCAGTTCTTTTGGGTCTCGAGCACCTCCTGAACCGTAGGAGCCGCACAGGGCTCATTGTCCCAGACGGCCTGGATGATGGCCCATTCACCTTTGGTAAGCTCATAATTTTTCTCAGTCATATAAACCTCCTTTTCTTTAACTATGACAAGTTTACTCTACAGTTGTAAAGATTGCAAGTAAAAAAAGATTTTTTTAACCTTTTTTGGGGGGCTGTACTACCCTGCGATTTTCAGGCTCGGTCCAGGTCAAATACCGGCCTTCGGGAGGCTGACTTTATCGCATAATCCAGCGTTTGCCTTTATAGACTATGCTGGCATCAGACCGCAGGGCCGGGTCACCTCTAAGGTTATAACTTAATTCGAGGGTTTTCCTAAGATAAACCCTGACCGGGTTACCTGCATCGTCTTTGGCTACAGGATGGTCAATGACCACTGTTTCGTTGCTTAGTCCCGTTATAAATATCTTTATGTTCTTGGCCCGTGCATCAAAATCACGCCAAATAATGGCAATATCTTTCGTGTTATCTTCACCTTGAAGCAGCCTGTTTCCTGTCTTTTCCAAAGGTTCGAGAAAGGGGTATTTGTTCCTATGACGCAACCTTATTTGCTCAAAAACCACTGGCGAGACACTATTACCAGCCGATATAATCTGAAAGGTATCCGTCATCAGTTCGCATTTGGGAAAGAAGTCAACATCCTGATTTGTCTTATTGGTGAGTGTTAATATGGTATACCAGAATCGCTTTGGTACGCCATCGGCGCTCAACTGCGAGAGAATCTGTTGCGGATGCTCAAATTCTACATCGACCGTCCATTCTCCACTACCCGGCACAAGAGCCGGCTCAGGTGCAGCCAAACACACACAGGCCATCGCGGCCAAAACCATAAAAGTCTTATAAACCAGACTTTTCATCATATTGCTCCTCACCAGAAGATAGCGTGCCTTGTTCTTAACCAAGCCCAGAACAAGGATTTCAACCATTATTTTACACTAAAACCGCTTAAAAGCCAAGAACATTTTGTTATTAGTTCGATCCTAGATGAGGATATAGTGTTTAGTCTCATCTATTGACCTAGGGTGGGAACAGCAGCCTGCCAGTTATCCGGGTCATTGCCATAAAGGTCCGGGTCGGTGCGGGAAAGAGAACTGCCGCCACCG
>CAYSLN010000165.1:0-5009 GCA_964431825.1 uncultured Pirellulales bacterium
GCTGCCGGCCGGCCGGCAGCCAACTGTGGTCTTTTTGCTATCTCTGGTGGAATATCGACTACATCAAGTTCTTTGTGGTCACACATTACAACCATCGTCCTGATGCAATTTCTAAGCTGGCGAATGTTACCAGGCCAGTCGTAATTTGTAAGGATTGCCTGTGCAGGGCCGGTTATGCCGATAACTTTCGAGCCTGTTTCGGCAGCAGCTTCTTTTAGAAAATGCTCTATGAGAGCCGGTATATCTTCTGTCCTGTCCCGCAGGGGAGGCAGAGAAATACTTACGCCCTTGATTCGAAAATACAAATCCTGTCTGAATTTTTTCTCTTCTATAAGCTTTGCCAAATCCTGATTCGTTGCGCTAATGATGCGGACATCCACTACCGTCGGTTTACTCGAGCCAACGGGTATAACAACACCATCTTCGATAACACGCAGGAGTTTAGCCTGTGAATTCGGCGCCATATCACCAATCTCATCCAAAAACAATGTTCCTTTATCCGCTATCTCAAACAATCCTTTCCTGTCACTGGTTGCACCGGTAAAGGCGCCTTTAGCATGGCCGAATAATTCACTCTCCAGCAAAGTCTCGGTCAGACCGGCACAATTTACCGGTTTAAAAGGCTTGTTCCAGCGAGGTGAATTGTTATGAATCGCCTTTGCCAACAGCTCTTTACCCGTCCCCGATCGGCCTTCAATCAAAACTGATATATTGGTCGGTGCCACTCGCCGCAGAACCTCGAATATACCCTCTATCGCAGGGCTCGTGCCACGCACACCCTCGAATTCAAAATCACCCCTGTATGATTCGCTGTTTTCTAACTGACGAGAATAAGCGGCTGAGGCTTTTTGCCCGGCCCGGGTCACAAGTGTACGAAGCTGGTCGATATCAATAGGCTTGACGAGATAATCGTATGCCCCTCGCTTTAAAGCCTGCTTGCAGGTGTCAATAGTTGCGTAGGCGGTTATCAAAATAACTTCGGGCCCGTTATTACGCTTGCCAGCTTCTTCAAGTATGTCCAATCCGTCAATATCACCACCCAATTTCAAATCAGTAACAACAACATCGACCCGCTGATTTCGCAGAATCTCCAGCGCATCCTTGCCATTGTAAACAGCGATTGCCTTTGAGGGCAATTTCTCAAGTGCCTCGACGATTCCGTCCGCGTGGTCACGCTCATCATCAACAACCAAGATTATACTTTTTTGCTCTCTCAAGTTAAAACCTCAAACGACTCTTTGTCGGTAACAAGCAGGGGTAATTTTATAATAAATGACGTCCCTTTATCAAGCTCACTATCAACAGCTATGGTTCCTTTATGGGCCTCCACTATTTTTTTTGCTGTCGGCAGACCCAGCCCACTACCCTGGGGTCGGGACGAATAATAAGCATCAAAAATGCTACGTAATCTATCCGGGGCGATGCCGCTGCCAGTATCACTGATTCGTATGACCGCGTCGCTTTCGAACCGGTCTGTTTTTATTATCAACTCTCCGCCATTGCTCATAGCCTGCTGGGCGTTAATAAACAAATTCAGTATAACCTGCTTTAACATACCCGAGTCAACTTTGCAAATAAGCGGCTCATTATATAAGTCCTGCCGAATGACTATCGAGTGGCTGTGGGCCTGTGCCGAGCAAAAATCTATCATGTCACCGATAAGCTCGTTAATATCAACACTTGCCAACTGCAATTCGGTTCTGTCAATATAGCGTAAGAAGCCATCGAGTATCTGCTCAAGCCTATCCGTTTCTTTCTGAATTACAGCTATTTTTCTAAGCGCCCTGACCAATTTCTGGTCAGTCCTGCCCACGTCCATTTTGCCAGCTTCAGCACGACCTGAAGCTTCTAACTCCTCACCGATGAGTTTCAAATTAATCTTGATGGTAGAAAGCGGATTTTTAATTTCGTGGGCAAGCTCACCTGTTAAGCCAGTCAACTCCTGGAGTTGTTCGCGATGGCCACTCTTATCTTTTCGAATATGAGAAACCTTCTTGCGCAAAAGCAGCAAGAAAACCGGCACGACAGCCAATAAAGCAACGATAACACCACCTATAAACTGCTGCACGTATTTTCTTTCCCCTGCTCAGGCTACGGATGAGCTGAAGACATAAAGTAAAAAACCGTCCATCATTACGGCTTCAGCCCTCCGCCTGCTGTACTCTCCGCGGTTAATCTATTTTTGACTTGTCAGTCTGAGTCGTATTAATATTTTTCCTCTACAGGCTTCTTTTGATCCTTATTACTCATCTCAGCAAGAGCAGCCTTGCGAGAGAGTTTCAATCTGCCCTGCTCATCAATTGCTATTAGTTTTACCGGTATTACATCACCCATTTTGCAAACACTTTCGACGTTCTTGACAAACCCGTCGCTTAGTTCACTTATATGACACAGACCCTCGACACCCGGCGAAATCTCAACGAAAACCCCAAAATCTTTCACAGATACCACTTTCGATTGCGCATATATCCGCCCCACCTGCGGAGGCTGTGTAAGCAATTCGATAATCTCTTTGGCTTTGAGGTGACCATCTCCGCCCGAAGAACTAATATAAATAGTCCCGTCCTCCTCAATTTCAATTTTAGTATCGGTCTGCTCCTGAATGCTCTTAATCATCTTTCCAGCAGGCCCGATTACCTTACCAATGTACTCGGGGTCGATTTCAACCGTTACTAACTTCGGCGCATGCTCACTTAACTGGGCTCGGGGCTCACTAATAGCTTCGGCCATACTCTTTAGAATCTGTATTCGAGGTGCTTTGGCCTGCTCTAATGCCTCAACCATAATATTGTGCGGCAATCCCTCAGCTTTGATATCGAGCTGTATAGCAGTAATACCATTGGCGGTGCCGGCAACCTTGAAATCCATATCACCGAAATGGTCCTCTTCGCCAAGGATATCTGTCAACAATTCATGTCGGCCTTTCCCATCACTAACCATCCCAATCGATATGCCGGCAATCGGATTGCTAATTGGAACGCCGGCGTCCATTAGAGCCAGCGAACCACCACAAACCGAAGCCATGGAACTGGAACCATTAGACTCTGTAATATCTGAGACGAGTCGGACAGTATAGGCGAATTTATCCACCGGGGGTCTCACCGGCTCCAACGCCTTTTCCGCAAGTGCACCGTGGCCAATTTCCCTCCGACCAGGTCCACGAACCGGGCGTACCTCTCCAACAGAAAACGGCGGAAAATTGTAGTGAAGTGTAAAATTTTGAGAGTACTCATCCAACAAACCATCTATAATCTGTGCGTCCCTGATAGTACCAAGAGTTACGCTCACAAGTGCCTGCGTTTCCCCACGCGTAAACAACGCAGAGCCGTGAGTCCTGGGCAAAATATCTACTTCACACGATATTTGGCGGATATCTTTATAGCCTCTGCCATCAGCCCTTTTGCCGTCCAACAGCAGTTCGCGAACAACTTCACTTTCTATCTTCTCAAGGATGCGTCTGAGCATTACCTTATCACATTTTGGCTCACTTTCCCGTGAAGCGTCTGCAATTTCCAATCCAGCACTGCTCTCAACAGCACAGAATTCGGCACTAACCTGCTCAAAAAGTTCTTTGACTGCAGTATTTCTCTCCTGCTTGTCCGGTAGTTGCTTGAGTTGGCGCAGTTGGTCGGCTATCTGTGAACGAATCCTGGAACAGAGTTCCTGGTCGATTTCTACAAGTGGAGTTTCCTTTTCAACACCGACCTTTGCCCTAAGCTCTTCGATCATTTCACAGACCTGGCGGACCGTTTCTTGTGCCGTTAAAACAGCTTCGGCAATAACGTTTTCCGGCAACTCCTTTGCGCAGGCTTCAATCATGTTTATGGCTTCTTTGCGTCCACCGACAAGCAGGTTCAGGTCACTGGACTCTAATTGCGTATGCGTTGGATTGACCACAAATTCCCCATTAACTCTGCCTATTCTGCAGGTTCCTGTGGGACCTATGAATGGAATTTTGCTTATGGTAAGGGCTGCACTGGCACCTATCATCGCCGGAACGTCAGGGTCATTCTCGCGATCAGCGCTCAGAACGGAGGCTATAATCTGTACTTCCTGGATATAACCGTCAGGAAATAACGGCCGAATCGGCCTGTCAATCATTCTTGCGGTTAGGATTTCCTTTGTACTTGGCCTTCCCTCACGCTTAATAAAACCGCCCGGAAACTTGCCAGCCGCACTATGCTTTTCACGATAATCGACACTGAGCGGGAAAAAATCAATGTCCTCAAACCTAGGTGGTGCAGTTACCGCAGCGACAAGAACGACTGTTTCACCATACCGAACCAGTACTGCTCCATCGGCCTGTCTGGCAATTTTTCCGGTTTCGATAGATAAGACCCTGCCTCCAATTTCTCTTTCAACTTTACATACATTAAACATACACTACCTCATTAACAACAGCATAAGTGGGTTTCTAAACTCCCCTAATTGAGCTCCTGCAAAGAGAACCCCCCGTTCGGAGGTCCCAAGAATCAAATACAGAAGCTACTCGCGTCTTAGCGTTCTCGAGCTCTCTTGCCCTTTTATTTTCTCAATCCGAGCCGGGATATAACTTCCTGATAACGCTTGACGTCATTTCTCACATACTTGAGTAATGCCGCTCGGGTCCCGACCATTTTCAACAAACCGCGTCTTGAAGCATGGTCTTTGGGATGAGCTTTGAGATGCTCGGTAAGATCGCTAATTCTCTTCGTCAGCAGTGCAATCTGCACTTCAGGTGAACCGGTATCCCCCTCGTGCGTCTCATAATCGTGCACAATTCGCGTTTTTTCCTGCTTCGTCAACATTTTTTCGACAGGTCCTTTCCTATATTGCTTCCGAACAACCCTGCAAATACCAAATAATACAAAGTCCGGATTATAAACAACCAATCCGTATTTGCAAGTCTTTTCCAAACAGAGTCTAACAAAAAATCTTCCATACGCAGAAAACCGGTTTTCAGGAGTCTTCCACGGCTTATAAAACAGTCAACAGTCCCATTCTGACATGCAGAGCACAGAATTGACACG
>CAYSLN010000166.1:0-5008 GCA_964431825.1 uncultured Pirellulales bacterium
TATTATTACTTATCGCCATGACTTAAGCCTTTTGATTAGTCCTTTCTACAAAGCATATTCATATTCCAACCTCACACCCTTACCCCATCATAAGGTCAAAAACTCAATCTAAAACGGTGGCCTAAGGCGATTCAATCAGCCAAATGTTGCGGTATTGCACACGATTGCCATGGTCCTGCAGGTATATAAACCCGGGCTCCGTCACATTGCTATCCGGCGCCGAACCCGTCGGACCCGGAACCGCTATGTTCTCTTGAACCTTCACGCCGTTATGAACCACAGTCACCCGTGCATCTCTAACCTTATGGCCCGATGTATCAAACCGCGGCGCCCGGAAGGTAATATCATAGCTTTGCCACTGCATGGGCGGCGAACACATATTCACCAGCGGAGCACCAACTTTGTAAATACCTCCGCATTCATTATCCAGCCCTTCAAGACCATAACTGTCGAGTATCTGCACCTCATAACGTCCCTGCAGATAAACGCCGCTGTTACTTCGCCCCTGCCCACGCGACTCCGGCATAAAAGATGTTCGAAATTCCAGGTGCAGCTCGAAATCCCTGAACTTCCTTTTTGTCACAATTGAACCCGCCCCCGGCACTACCTCCATAGCACCGTCAACAAGCTTCCATCGCACACCTTCATCCGACGCTCTTTTGTTTAGGTCGATTATTTCCCGCGGCACATGCTGTGCATCCGGCTTCTCTGGCTCAAAGACCACATCAAAAATCGCTCTAAAATCCTTGCCCTCATGCCGATAAGGCCCCGTTATCTCCCAAAGCGTCAGGAACCCGTCATTATTCTTGTAATATCTGTCAGTTCCGGTGTCGCTGGACCAGGGGTAAACCATTTCTCTGACTCCCTCAAGCAACTCTCCTTCATTGTTCACCAGTCGCACGCATGCCTCCCAACCTCCGCTACCGTTGGTCACCTTCAGCATAAGCTCGTTCCATTCGGACTTCAGAGCGACTTCCTTTTTATCCTCCCCCTTCTTCAACGCACGCCCAACATTGCTGGCGTGCACCAGTTCACCATTTAACCAGACCTTCACGCCATCATCACTGCCAAGCTCAAGCACTGCCTGCTGTTTTTTATTCGACCATACTGTGCTTCGCAAATAAGCCGCCGCATTATCATAACTGCCCACAAACTCAGCGATACCTATAAGACCTGCAAAACTGCTCATATGCTGCCACTTTTCAAAATCACTTCCATCGAAAAGCACAATTGCCCCTTCAGGAGGCTTGGCCCCCAATCTTGGTGAAAGCCGCACAGTCTTTTCCAAAGTAAAATCAACCGAGACGTATTTGCCGTCGTTATTGTGTCCCTTAAGACTACCAGTCAATTTGCCGTCCTTGATTATCGCCCGCACGTCGGACTTAGCACCTTCTTGCTCAATCTGGCCTGCAAATCGAACTTCTGTATCCTCACGCCGACCCTCGACTACAGCTATAGGTGATATTCGTGCGTCGAACTGGTTAAGTAGATTTAGACGATACTCCCCTTTGCCCAAAGCTATGACCTGCGCAACCAAGGGCCCCGACCCCTCTCCGGTTCCTTCGGCCATGGTCCAGCTGCCCTGCCAGTCTCCCATGAAAGGATCGGCATCCTCGACCAACTCACTTGCTGCAGCGTTTGTCGCCGAGTACAAAACAGCAGACAGAACTAAAGTCGTCACTACAACTACAATCTTGTAACCGCCGGCCAAAAAGGGATACTTGGTGTTTTTAGTTCTTATCATTCCTCCACCTATCTCTGCGACGATTCAATCCGACTTACTACTCTTTGAGCTCGCTGGCGCGATTGACTATTTTCTGACACTTGGATAACCTTCTTGAGCACCTCTTCTGTCTGTTCAGGGAAATCCCTGTAAATGCCACCGGCGATTTCAATCACAGCAACCTCCGCTTCCTGTTGTAAGGCTTTATCTTCCAGGTAAGTAACAGCCATTTGGAAGGCGGCAAGTGATTTTATGTTTGATAGCCCCGACAGTACCATTTTCTTCTCACTGACATCTGCTGCCAAACCCATCGCCTGTCGATACATTTCAATCGTTTCTTTCCTTTTACCTTCGCTGTCTAATCCAATCAGCCGCACAAATCCTCTCAGTGCCAGAATCCGACGTGTCTCATCGTCAGAGCTCTGAGCTATTTTCAGCAGGTCCTCTATTGGTTCCTGATTTGGCCACATTGACAGAGCACGAACGGCAGTCTTTTTTACCTCGGTATCATCATTTTTTAGAGCCTCGCGAAGCACCGGTAGAGCACTGTCGCTTCCAATTCTGCCGAGCACCCTCAACAGGAAGCACTTGGTCTCGACATCTCTAACTGAAGCCAGCACAACCAACACCGCCTCAGCTTGACGGCCCTTGTCACTGATTTTACGGGCAACGGCAGCTACAGTCTTCTCCGCCTCACTGCGAACTGACTCGATTGACACGTTCATCAGTAACTCGACCAGCATTGGCAAATACCTCTCGTCGGCGATGACCTTTAAGACCTTGAACGAATCGCGTTGAACCTCTCTATCAGGGTCCTGCGCAGTTTTCAGTAAAACCTGTACACCCGCTACAACATTGCGCTCGCCTATACTGCGAATCAGTTCAACTTTTTCTTTAGGCTCAGCAGAACCGATTCCCGCCAGAATTGCGTCATCAACTTCTGCACCCCGCAGCCGATAGAGACTTTCGCGTGCGGCCTTCTGCAACTCACCCGTGTTATTTGCAGCCGTCCGGGTCAACAAGACGACGCTCGAAGCATCACCCAACCGGCTTAATGCCTTCAGAGCTGCTATCCGAACCGAACCTTCTTCTGCCTCCGTAGCCTTAACAACTGCCGGAAGAGCAGCGCTGTCACCACGATCGGCCAACGCCGAGAGCACTTGTATTTGCCCCGTAACGGAAAGATTCGCCAATTCTCCGACAAGAGCCTTTGTTACTTCTTCCCCCGGTATCTCTCTCGCAATCGCTATGGCACCGGCCTGCATCTGTGGGTCTCCACTCTTAAGGGCGTCGATAACCATATCGATAACCTCCTGATTCAACTGGTCATCAGAGGCCATTGAGAATGTGCTCGCCCAGCAGAATACTATAAATACTAAACAAAACTTTCCTGACCGGGGATTCATATTCATTACCCAAAAATACGAAACTAAAACTTCATGCCACTAAACTCAGAAAACAAGAAACCGCAAGAACGGCTCGATGCCATGCTCTCAGGTCGTCAATTCAACTCCTTTGAGTTTTTTTGTTTCCACCCTCTACTTTTTTGTACCACTTGAAGCGTTAACCATGCCCCGCATCGCAGCGATACGAATCAGCTTGGGCTGGTCTTGTCCGGATAGTTCCCGGTAAATAGCCAAAGCCTTCGCTTTGTCCCCTTGGGCAACAAGCCTATCGGCACATCTCAAATAAGCATCTAAAACAAGCAGTTTCAGCTTGCCGGTAGTCTTGTCCTTCGCCTTTGCCAATGCTTCGATAGCTCGTTGGTCCGCGACTTTGCCAAGAGCGCTAACCGCAGCAGATGCTATCGTGTCATTCGAGTCATAAATCAGTTCGCTCATAGCAGAAACCGCCTTACTATCGCGATGTTCACCCAATGAGTTTATTATGCCGACCTTAATTTTTCCCTTTGCCCCAGGCAAAGCTGCCCGCAGCGCCTCATCGACAGCCTCACCACTCATGCGTTCCAGGGCATACCTGGCCATATCAGAGAATTCCGGCACGACCAACATTTCAACCAGAACGGGCACGGACTGCTCGGTGCCAATAACGCTTAATTCCCTGCAAATGAATTGCTTGTAAGCGTAAGTAGCATCTGACCGCAGCACCTCAAGAAAGCTCTTCTCGATCTCCTTCAGTTCCGCAGGCTTGCCGTACGCCCCGCGCACAAAGTCACTTACCGCGGTAAGCCCCAAGCGGCTTTGGCCGAAATCGTAGTTCTTTACTTCAGCCAGCAACTCATCCAACGACAGCTTATACCCCTTCCGCCTGCTCACTTCAGTTGCAGTAGGAAAATCCCCCGGGACTTTCTGCGTGACATTACCGCTCGCAGCCCACTCAGCCCCTCGCTGCAACGTCACAATAAAGCCGACACATTCCATAGAAAGCAACGGAGGGCGCTTCGCATGGCCGAACACCGTATGAAAGACTCTTCCCTTGCCATAATTGACCGTAAACAATACCGGCTCATGTTCGCCGGTCCCTCTTTTATTGGGGTCCGCATAGGCAGTCGCCAGAACGGTCAAATTCTCAGCCGGACCACGAAGCTCGCTGTAAAGCTCGTCCCTGTCATGCATCCACCTCTCAGGCAAATCTTTAGTAATTGGATGCTCTTTGTCACGAACTATAACCTGATAGACATGCTGCGGCGGGTGAGACCCACCCCTGCCCGCGCTCATGTCACGAACAATCTTGCCATCACGCCAGCGAATATACGGGCCGGCTTTTTCATCCCGGCCGCCCCAGCCACCCAGCCCGATTATCTCGTTAAATTCCTTCCAGTCCGGAAAGGCATTGTCCGCTGAGTGATAGACTACGACACCTCCCCCGTTCTCCACATATTCCACAAACGCCGATTTCGTCTGCTCAGACCAGTACTCACCATCATAGTCGAGTACCACCACATCGTAAGCGGCAAAATTGGGCTCGAAACCTTCCATATTACCGCTGCCCTTTGGAGGACTCGTAGCGAAATCAACTTTGAACAGACCTGTCTGTTCCAGCATCTGCTTCAAGGCCGGACTGCTCACATTCCAGTCGTGCGATGCGTTCATTTGACCATTTATAATAAGCGCCTTCATCGGCTCCGCACTCGCGACCAACCCGAAACACAAAACAACAAGCACCACAGTGCAGAACCACAAAGCCAATCTGTTGGCTTCGAGAACCCTGTTTATAACCTTTGACCTACGACTCACTTTTACCCTTTCCCTTTTTCTACAACTGCTATCTGATATTAAAGTTTCCAATAATCAATTCTAAAGATGCCACGGGCTTCGCATCGAA
>CAYSLN010000167.1:0-5002 GCA_964431825.1 uncultured Pirellulales bacterium
ACCCTGATGAAATTGCCATCCTGGTCATACTTGTAGCTGTTGCCCAGAACCGCATCCAAGGCCTGTTCGAACGTCACATCATAAAGGCTGCTGATAGTCAGCGGTCCGTCCACCTGTGACGAAGGCACAATATTTTTTCTGTACAGTGCCGCCAGGACCCGAAGCCCATCCTTGATGTTTTTACCTTTTTCGAAACCAATAAACTTGAGCTTTCCATTAGCGGAAGCATCTATTTCACCACTATATGCGTCGACATCTATTTCCCCGACGAAGTTATCGGAGCTGACATCACCGCCGATAGCAACCACAGTCATAACGACCAATAGAGAGCCCAGCACAAACAGGTCCTTTCCGAGTTGAATTCTGTTATTTGCTCTATTTTTGTGATACATAATTTTAACTCCTATTTTTTTAAGAACCCTTTTCACACAAGATTTCAAGATGCAATGCTGATTAATCACTTACTTCAATGGTCGGCATAAATTTCAACGTTATCTGCGCTTGTGCACATCTTATAAACACCAGGTTTTCTTCTATTTTAACTACTTCAAATTCATATATGTCATTTCTATCCTTGACGAGCAACTTATCCCCTGCGCTCAATAGTTTATTATTGATAAAGGCTTGTGGATTTTCGCTCAACACTATCGCGTCCAGCTTGAGTTTTTTTGCTACCTCGGCGATTACATCTTGGTCGCCATTTGTTGAAACAACACTTACTTCTTTAACACCAGTTATGTTTTCTCTTTTTTTGGTAAAATTTCGCCAGCCGTTTGACGCAAAAAAGTCTTTTGTTATTACATCATTTCGTCCCTGCACCTTTGGCAATTCTGTAAAAGATATGTTTAACTGCGGCTCTGCCTGGTTATTCGAGTTATCTTGCTTTGTTGTCGATTTTGCTTTAGCAGCTTGCGGGCCTTTATTTCCCAGCACTCTGACCCACATAATGGCCATGACAGCAACTAAACACATTGCGAGGGCAGCCTTTTTCTTATCCGCCGCTAATTGGACGACAAGCTTATTGGCTTTTTTGCCGGTATTTATCTTTTTCTTCCTCATGTGTTCTATTTCACATCTTCTCAGGAACTAACGAGAGTTTCTTAATATTATCCTTCTTTGGTTTTTGTTTTGTAATAAATGACTGCCTCGGTTTGCATACTTACTTCGCCGTTGAAATCGGAATCATTTACAAGTTTTACCTGCTCGATACGAACCAGCCTGTCCAACCGCTGGAACTGTTTATAAAATTCGAATAATTGCGATAATCTGCCTTTACAGCTCACAGTCACCGGTATACAGTTCAAACTGCCTGCTTTGACTTCCTTGCCGGGAACAACCACCTGTTCCCTGAGATTATGCTCATCTATGAGACTGGCTATCTGCTGCAGAAACGCGCCAAGAGCCCTCTCTGAGGGTATATTTGCATTGTAGTTTGCAACGGATTTTTGCAGTTTCTGCAATTGCTGTTTAAAAGCCGGCAGTTGCTCACCTTCAGATGAAGCCTTGGCAATAACTGCTCTCTGCTCAGCTCTTGCATGTTTGACAGATCCCATTCTCTGGCGCGAGGGCAGATATCCAAACAGCACAAAATCAGCAACCAGCATTCCGGTCACAATAAAGATTAACAATTGTGGTCTTTTTTCAAGCAACGTCGTATGCCCCTCTAAAATCAATTACCAATTGCCATTTCTTTATAGTTTGCCATATAGCAACTTATCTCAAATTCACTCACCCATAAACCTTCTTCAGACCCTTCAGAGGCAGTGTCTGCATACAGTGTTCCGGCCGTTTTTATTTTGGTGTTACGCGAAAAGGATGGATACACCTGCCGAAAATACGGTGAGTCTTCTAATTTGCATATCAGCGATGCAACATCACTTGCATCTGCCGCTATACCACCTATGACGACCTTGAATCGGACGTCGCCGAGAGGTTGATCCTGCTTTTTGACAGACTTGTATCCAGCTATTTTTACGACGGAATTACTTTGGGCTTTGCTTTTTTGCATAGCTGAAAACCTCTCAGCAGTGAATTCCACTTTGCTAAGTACTATCCTTTCACCAATCAAAAAACTAATCTCACCTAAAATGCCCGCGACGTCGATTTTGGAGTCAATCTCATTTATAACTTTTGCTTTTTTTTGTAACTGAACCACCTGGTTTTTAATCTTGTTGAATTCTACCGATGTGCTCTCGGCTTTTGCGCGACCTGCCTCAGCCTTAGCAAGCTTTACGGTTGCTCTTGAAACTGAATAAGTAGCAATCATGTTCCAAGTCATCATCACCGCAAATATAGCACCCAAAGCGATATACTGTCTGCGCAAGCTTACCTGGCGCCTTTTGCTGTCCTTATACCATTCTGGGAGAAAATCAATTTCTTTCATAATCTTAAAAGAGAGCCAATTCAGGACCTTTTGTTCTCGCTGGTAGCCTGCCCCAGCCATTTAAGGCTAAGTCCCACAGCTACCGCCCACTCACAAAATAAACCACGTCTGTCACTATCCAAATTCATATTCATTAAGTCGAAGTCTCTCAACGGTTCAGCCACCTCGATCTCAACGGCTAATTGACGCTTTAGAACATCAAGCAGTATATTTTCATATGCTCCCCCGCCGGTAAGAATTGCCCGTTCCACGCGTTTGCCTCTGAATGTCACAGTATAGTATCTAAAACACAGTGAAACCTCTTTTGCCAATCTGCCGGCAATCGAATTGATTGCATCGACCATCACCTGTCGCGTCGACGCATCAAAAGGAGCTCCATTTTGTGATTTTTGTACATCGGGAGCTTCGGTGTCCTGAGAGGTTGAGTCCTTATCTGATGGCTGTGGGTCTCCTTCAAAGTCCGTCAATTCCTCCATTTGCAGTTTTACTCGCAGCCTTTCAGCTTCTGTAGCGCTTACACCCAATTTCCCCGAGACTTCCAGATTGAATGTTTCTGTGCCAATCGGTATTTGTTTAACAAAACAAATCTCTCCTCCCCGACCAAAAACCACGCTTGTAAAGCGGCTTCCCACATCTATCAAAATGATGGTATGCTCTTTATCTTCTTGACGCCGCATTAGCCTTTCGCAGTTTCTGAACAAAGCACATGGAACTACGTCTATACCAGCAGGTTTAAGTCCGGCTTCCTCAAGCATCCCGATGTGGCTTTTTATCGTTTCATTGTCTGCAGCAAAGAGTATCAACTCTTTCTTAGTCTCATCGCCCTGCTGAACATTTCCTGCGAGGACATACCTTATTGAGTCCTTATCCGGCTCCAGACCGAAACGGTGCGCTGCTTCTTTTGTTAAAGTCTGCTCGATTTGAGCTGTTTCGGTCTCAGCTAATCGCAGAGATGTTATTTTTAACCTGTCATTAGGCAAACATGACACAACATCTCTTCCACGGAAGTGCCCTTCCGCTAACATTTGTTTTATTGTCAAAACAGTGAAACGCCTTCTCTCCTCACCGTTACCATTTATAGCAGGGTCGATACGCGCTTTTTCAGCTGCATGAACACTTATGTGCCCTTCGTTTACTGCGAGCTGAATCATCTTGATAGAGTTATGACCTATGTCTAATCCTATCGGCCTAAAACTATGAGTTTTGGGTTTCCAACTTATCATTTATATTTCACCTTTATCAGTCCGTGATCGAGATATACCCAGTAACAGCTTCAACATTAATTGTTTTGGTAAGGGTCCCTGCCTGCAGGTCAATAGTGCCACTGTTCAAAGGATTACCACTACCACTGTACGGACTTCCGAGGTAGTCGAATTTAATCTCGCTGGTCGTGTCAAAATCAACATCGACTATATTAACTTTGCTGAGCCTGCCGTCATTTTGAAAATCTACAATATAATCGAATCCTTTTTTCACAGGATGGGGTATTACGTCACCATCCTGATTTTGTATCTGGTAGGTCTCGGTAGTATCATCAAACACCACAGAAAAATATTGCCCTCTGCTGATTGCCATACTCTTTGCGTACTCAAGGTCCGCTGCAATCATATTCGCTGCAGATCGGATTTGCATGCTGCCTGCTGAAGACATCATTGGGACGACTGTCATTGCCGCAATAGCGATTATCACAACAACAATCATAATCTCTATCATAGTAAAACCGGTGCTTTGAGCTTTTGTCCGGCCTTCCGACTGGCAGTCATCATTTGCTACAGCAAGATGAGGGACACTGACGGGCGCAAAATATCCTTTGGATTTGACGCTTTTATGCAGACAATATCTCATGGCTATTCTCACTGCTTTCATTTGTTTGTAGCGGAGCATTGAAAACCCGCCTCTGTTCCCTTTTCGACCTCTTTTAGACACATCTTTACCAGTCGGCTGAGCGGACAAATAAACCGTTGCGTCCAGTAAATATTCCTGCCGGTTCACTTGATAAAAACTGTTGACTTTTTTGGCTCTTAATCGTCATTTCGCACATATCCAAGACGATACAGATGTCAAATCTCATACTTTCTACAGTTAAGGCCAACAAAATTGGTACAATCGTCAGAACAATATGACAGGGACCATCGGGTTACCCCGATGTTTATAGGAGGCAGGGTATATAGTATGCGTTGTTGACGTATTTTGGATTTTTCTTTTTATTGGTTATAAAGGCCGATAAGCAGCTTCTATCGGCACTTTTACCCTGCACTGAAAGTTGTTCTTAGTTTCTTCTAATACTTCTAAAAAACGCCCCGGCAGCCTGTTTCCACTTTTCCTGGAGGCCTGCCTGGGACCACGTCAGTATGGCTGTTCTTGCCGGAGCAGCGGTAACAGCGACATTGCTGCCGGCCTCATCCAGCCGCCAGTGTGCTATCAACCCACCTAACCCGTCAACAGGCGGGTAGATTTGGTTAGGATCAAGTGCATGATTATAAATTCGAACGTCGTCGATAAGACCATCCCAATATTCGCTTTTAGTTCCTTGTCCGAGCATAAATTTCTGTACGCCTGTGATTGTTCCGGATAACCCAAGAGGCTCCTTGTCATAAGTCAGTGGATTTAGCTGGCCAT
>CAYSLN010000168.1:0-2350 GCA_964431825.1 uncultured Pirellulales bacterium
TGTGCAGGACCGCGGCCGTGTTACTGGCACCTACGACTCGAACATCTTGATTTTTGGCGCGCAGTATTCCATGGCGTTCTGATCAAACCAACCGTGGCCCGATACGGACCACGGTTGGTTTGATGTGTGACAGGCATGCTCGCATGCCGGTCTCCCGAAGGCCTGAATACCATCCCCGTATCTTATACATGTTTCATAATCACCCATCCAACCCCCCTCCCCTTCTCCTGATTACGCCATTTCTTTTTAGCCGGCTTTTTGGAGGGAAAGAAACATCAGGGTGATGAGAATCATGTATAAATGAGGGGTGTGAAAACACGTAACGATAAGCCAACGGGCGGAACAAAACTGGAGAACTGGGGAGGTGGAGCTACAAAAATTTGCAGGAGATGCTGAACGAGATGGATATGATATTATCCAAACAAGTTAATTGGGAAATGACAGTCCCCTCCCCTACTCTGTATTGGACTTAAGCGATCTATCCAAAACTTCCAAGGCCCGTTCGAGGGTTTCGCCAAGTACCCAGCCCTGTTGATCGGCAATGCGATAAAAGGTTTCGACAGTGGTCCGGTTGGCCTTGATATTGAGTTGAACATTTCGACCAGTACGATAAATTCTGCGTCTCGGCTTTGACGGTGTTGCTGAGCGGCTGGTGAACTTATTGGCCTCGGTTACGGCTCTCACTTGTTCACGCGTATTGATTGGTTTAGTGCTTTTGTCATGTTGTTTTGGTTCAAACCCGTCCAGATCTAAATCATCTGTGTTCTCATCGAAAATATCGGCTCGTGGGTTACTCATTTAGGCGACCTCCGGTTTCTGTTGAGACAGATCAGGTGATGTATTACGAATTCGTTCGATAACTTCACTTGCAAAGGCCCGTGCATTAATGATGGCACCGTTGAGACCCCCAACTTCCTTGGGGTTGAGGTTTGATAAGCCGCCTCCAAATGCAAAGATTGCACGAAAAGCCTCGCGTTCGATTAATTGAACGTTGAACAGATCAACATCGTGACTCCGGAGCTGGTCCTGAATATGACGTAGAGAACGGGTTCTGATAGCGGCGCTTGTGCGTGTTAGGAGCACAGCATAGGAAATGAGGCGTTTGAAAGCTTTCTCCTGTTGCTTAATTAAGCGGATAGCCTTAGTAGCCTCTTTGGCGTCTAGCTGTGAACCTTGGCTTGGAATGACTACATAATCACTACGGCTAATGGCATAGCCAACCATAAGATTGGCGGTTCCTTCAAGATCCACGATGACGAATGGAGAGTTGGCTTCGGCTTCTTCGATTTCATCAATGATGGTTTCTTCAGTTACTTCTGAGATGACAGAAAGGTTTTCAGGTATACCGGGGAGACGCGACCAAGCAGAAATAGGTTTATTAGGATCAGCGTCAATCAACGTTACCGCTTTACCCTTTTGCGTGATCTCAGTGGCTAAAAGTACAGCCGCTGTGGTTTTTCCTACTCCGCCCTTTGGACTAGCAAATGCAATGGTTGGCATTGTGATTATCTATAAGGATAAGAGAATAATAGATATTCGATACTAAAAATATATACGATAGCTTTCTGGTAGGCAACGACATTCAGAAAGCTATCTGATACCGTTTAGATATCAGATAGCTTTATAGTATGTATATAGTACTAGATAGCCTTCTAGTACTAACTAGATATCTGATTGCTATTTAGTACTATATAGCTACCTAGTAGCTTCTTATGTTTTACGAATTACACAGAAAATCCATGATATTTCGCCTCAATACATTTTTTTTTAAATATATAATCCTTTTTAAACCATATACTTATATATTTTATAAGATGTAATGTGGTCGTTTACAGGGAGTCTAGCAATGCCTGTAGTTGCCTTTAGGCCAGATACACGACTGTGAAGCTGAAATTCCGGTTCTAGAGTTTTACTCCTGAGCATGTATTGTTATAGGACCTGATACAGCCTCAAATCATTTCTAAGAAGACTTCTCTCGCAAGGCTTAGGGAAAGGGTCTACTTAATGTGATAGTGGCTTAGGATTGATTTGAGACGCTGTCAGTTTGTTTTCATTGTGCATCGTGTTGGGTTGTTTATGGTGGAAAGTACAAAGTGTCTATCTGATACACACTTTTCAGTTGTGAAAAATATAGAAAAACGACGACGACTATTAGCATAGGTGGCCATTTACAGGATGAATTTCTTCGTCGTCGTTTAATTAGTTTAAATATGTTTAATATAGTTTAGGTTCATATATATCTTTATTTTTTAGTAACTTAACTATCATAAGGTGGCCATTTACAGGATGTAAGGTGGCCATTTACAGGATGTAAGGTGGCCATTTACAGGGAGCTTATATTTCCTGTAAA
>CAYSLN010000168.1:2450-4982 GCA_964431825.1 uncultured Pirellulales bacterium
GGCCATTTACAGGATGTAAGGTGGCCATTTACAGGGAGCTTATATTTCCTGTAAACGGCCACCTTTGATTGAAAACAATAAGGTGTAAGGTGGCCGTTTACAGGATGATGATGCGATTTAGTAAGTTAGTATATGGTAGCTATCTAGTACTAACTAGATAGCTATTTGCTGCTGGTTAATTTCGAATGTTTGTTGAAAGTGAAAGAGGGTATGGGTGGTATTTTGTGAGTGTTAAGTGGCCTTAAATATTATTGATACAGGCCACTTTTTGGGGGATAGTATGAATGATATTCAAAAGACACTTTATCTTTATGGGTGAATCTTCCGTGTGCATTGATTTGCTTGATAAACAAAAAGAGCTGAAAAAGCATGTCTCGGCGATACATATTGGGGGAAAACTCACCCTTCTTCAGCGAAAATTCTTCAATGTGCTCCTGTACAACAGTTATGACGACCTACTAAAAAAAGAGATTCACGAAATTAAAATTGGGAAACTTTGTGAATTGGCCGGGTTTGATAGTAACGATTATCGGATGGTCAAACATGTGCTGATCTCGCTTAAACGGACGGAAGTGACTTGGAATCTCTTGGGGGACGATGAGATTGAGGAGTGGGGAATCACCTCTCTGGTCTCGGAGGCGGTAATCCGGAATGGGGTTTGTTACTATTCCTATGGACCTATGTTCAGGAAAAAGCTCTATGAGCCGGAAATATACGCCCGTATCAACCTCAGTATAATGGGGAATTTCAGCAAATCGTATGCTTTTGCCCTGTACGAGAACACCACGAGGTTTCGGAATACCGGTTCGACTGGCTGGAAGGATCTGGAATTCTGGCGTGAGGTACTTGGAGTAGGGAAAAATGATTACCGCCAATTTAAGGAATTCAACAAAAAGGTCATCAAATCTGCCGTGAAGGAGGTGAATGAGACCTCAGATATCGTCCTCGCGGTGGAATACAAACGGGAAAAGCGGCGGATAGTTGCTTTAAAGTTTGATGTACAGAGAAACCCGCAGCTTTCAATCCCTCTCCCCATCAAGGATACGCTTCTGCAAAAGATGAAAGAAAACGCGAAGCAGGAAAAATCGGAGCGAGCGGAGAACACGGTTGAATTGAACTCGGCTGCCTACAAGAGGATGGTTTTGTTTGGACTTACCGAGCGTCAGGCGAAGTGGTTTCAAACCGAATATGATGACGAGTACATCATGGCCAATTTGGATGTTGTTGAAAGTGCCTATCGAGCGGGAAAAATAGCTGAGAGTCTTCCTAAGTATGCTGTTAGCGCTCTTAAAAATGATTACCGACCCGTAAAAAGCCCTATTGAACGTGACATGGAGCAGAAAAAGGCGGGGATCAAGCAGAAGCGGGAACGCGAACGGCGAGAAAAGGAAAGAATGGAGGCCCTGAAAAACAAATTCGAGGCCGGTAGGATCGATGATGTGCTTAAAAAAATGGGTCTAAAAGAAAGAAGAGAATTTGAACAGCGGTTCCGGGATCAACATGAAAATAATTTGCTATACCAAAAAACACAGAAAATAGGTTTAGAAATGAATCATCCGGTCGTGCAAAGCTTGTTCCGGTCGTTCGCAAGAAAGGAACTGCTCCAAGAGGCCGCTGAAGGAGAATTCGATGCCTACCTCCAGAGGCAGGAGTCTCTGGCTTGTACATAATTCTTTTTGAACGCCCGTGAATGGATCTGACGAGCCTACGGCGACATGATCGTGCGGGGATAATGACAAAAAATAATTTTATTAAGCTGCTTGTTATTACGCAGGCGTTGTGGGCAGAGTGTGTTGTGAGTGTGGACGACAGTGTGGTCAACGGGTGAATAACGTTGTTGGCTATTCATGCGTTGTCCACACGTCCCAAAGGGATCGTCCATGCTCACTGCACACGCCTCGAAGAGCTGTCCACAACATGATCTTTGCACCCTAGTTGAATTGCGGTATTGTACGAGGACAACTTGTCGAATGGAGTCTTTATGTCACCGCATGCATGGATGCTATTGGGTTATTTAATCTTCGTAACTTTGAATATTGTCGATCTGCTGGTTACGAAAGTCATTCTTGAGAATGGTGGCAAGGAATGGAATTTCGTCGCGCGGTTTTTCTATCACCGTTTGGGAATCAAAGGCATTGCCTTACTGAAGCTGATTATCCTGCTTTTATTTGGTTTGCAGTGTTATTTCAAGGCGCTGGATCTTTACGTGATTTTTTACCTCAATTTCACGTTTGCGGTTATCCTAGTGTTGATGTATCGCGATGCTATTCAGGCCGGTTTAAAAAATCAATTGATGCCCGCCCGCTGGTTTAGCTGGAAAGATTAATCTGTTTTCTTTTCAAGTATAAGCATGATCCGTTTCCTTTGTCTCAGCATTCTCCTCGCGGTATCGATTGCCGGTCATTCGGACACCCTCGCGGGCCGTATCGTCCGGGTCATCGACGGCGATACGGTGGTGGTACTCGATAGGAGCAAGGTTCAGCATAAAATCCGCCTTCAGGGGATCGATGCGCCTGAAGTAGGGCCGTCTTA
>CAYSLN010000169.1:0-4972 GCA_964431825.1 uncultured Pirellulales bacterium
GGCATTTATCCACTGTTCGCAATAGGCGGATGGGAAGGAGCCTCGAGGTAGGACGCAAGTCAGAAAACCTGCCTGCTGTTAGTTGCACATATATGATGTTCTCGCGATTTGGAACCATGGTGCAGCTTACCCATCTGAGCGAATTCGTTCTCTGTATATAGCAACCTGTCTGGTGAGGGTTAGTTGTAGGCAATAAAGCCGTCGTTCCTTTCGCGGGAACGGCGGCTTTTTTATTGTTCTTGTTGTGCCCTCGCGATAAGGGCCAAGTGCGAAAGGAGATGATGACAAACGTAAGGGAATCGGGAGATCAGAATACCAGAATGCAGGGGAATAGGACATTTGATGTGTTGATTAGGTAAATTCGAAATTTAATGGTGAATCTTGTGAGTCATCAGGAGAGATATTATGTTTGATAAAAGAAAAAAAATAGCTGTTGTTATGGCTTTGCTCAGTTTGGCAATGAGTGCACTCGGTTTGGATTATGACTCGAATGATTTTGCAGTGGATGTTGTGGAATATATTGGGGGCAACGATGTTGGCAATGACTGGATTTCAGGTGAGCCGTATAATGATGCTAATACAGCATTGGGCAGGCCGACTTTGGAGACTACGGGCGATGGCTGGTCCATACCGCTGGAAGCGAATGTGCCAGTTGTGCCGGTTTACCAGCCGTTCAGGGCATTTGAGGTAGTGACAATTGGTAATGGCGGGCATTTGACGCTTAAATTTAATCATCGTGTGGCAGATGACGAGAATAATCCTTATGGGATAGATTTTATAATATTCGGGGACGCCATTCAGTTAACGAGCGGGGGGCAAATGTGGGACAATGGCAATCCTGAGGGTATGTCAGTTGGGGGGATTATCCTTGCAGAGCCGGGTATCGTCGCAGTCAGCCAGGATGGCAATGATTGGTATTATTTTTCATCTGGGCCTTATGCGGATGACTTTGCACCGACTGCGAGCTATGAGTGGGATGATGTCAATGATGTGTGGGCACAGGAGCTTAACCCCACCAGGCCGGTCGACCCGAATTTGACGGCATCCGATGTGGATGGAATGACAATTGCGGAGATGACAAGTGCGTATGATGGTTCGGCTGGTGGTACTGGCTTTGACCTTCGATGGCTTGAGGCGAGTGATTATGCAGCTCTGGCTGTTGACCCTGATAACGGCAGGAAGTGGATTCAATATGTGCGTATAGGGGACAACCCAGCCAGCATCGCAACAACAGAGATAGACGCTGTTGCTGATGTGAGCTGCTGTGGTGATTATAAGCACCCGTATCCGACAGGCGACATTAATAAGGACTGCAGAGTAGATATGATAGATTTTGCTATGATGGCTAACCACTGGCTCGATTGTACGTGGGATTGCCGATAGAAATGACGGCTAAAAAAGCATTTACATTGGTGGAATTACTTGTGGTCATTGCCATTATCTCGTTGTTAATGGCGATCCTTTTGCCAGTACTTGGTTCTGCACGGGAGCAGGGCAAGTCGGTTGGGTGTCTGAGTAACCTCAGGCAATTGGCGATTGTTGCAGAGTTATACACCAGTAATAATGACGGTTACTACCCGATAGCATACATGTATAAGGTGAAAGGTTCTGTGTTTTTATCCTATGCGTGGGACTTTACGACGATAAAGGATTTTAGCGAAGGTGAGCAGAAGGTGGTGCCTGGGTTGTTGTGGCAAGGGAGTATGATTGAGAAGATTCAACAGTGTCCGGCGTTTAGAGGTGCGAATAATTGGTTTGATGACCCGTATACTGGTTACAATTATAATACGAGCTATATTGGTCACGGCAGTGGCGAAACGATAGTGATGCCAGCTAAAGCCGCCCAGGTTAAGCGGCCTGGGCAGTGTGCGTTGTTTGGTGATGGGCAGTATAGCGCTGGAGCCAATAAATTTATGCGTTCACCCTGGCCAAGTGAGGCTGATGCGGGCTGGTTTGGAAGGTCTGCGGGGACGCAGGGGTATCGGCATTTAGGAAGAACCAATGTTACTTATTGCGATGGCAGCGCAAGGTCGGTGCGTGAGCTGTATAAAGAGACGGACCCAGCGGAAGTAGAGAATATTGCGGAAGGTACGGGATTCTTGTCTGCGGATAACAGTGCATACGACCTGGAATAAAAAGCCCTGCGCCACCTAGCTGCTATTAGTGAACAGTAAATATTTAAAGCCTAACGCTGCCGGGTAGATAGCAAAAAACTCCGTGGGCAGTTGCGGGTTAATACTTCATACCCGGACTTGGTTACAAGGATATCATCCTCTATTCGTACGCCGAGCTTGCCGGGCATATAGATAGCTGGCTCAATTGTAATAACCTGGCCGGATTCGAGTCTGCCTTTGCTCTTAGGTGCCAGCAAAGGCAATTCGTGTATCTCCAGCCCTATACCGTGCCCGCTGCCGTGGCCGTAAACTGGCAGAGAGCTTTTGCTAATGACCTCGCGGGCGGCGGCGTCGACCTCAGCGATTTTAGCGCTGGCTTTAACTGTCTTCAGCGCTGCAACCTGAGCTGCTTGCACAACATCATAGACCTTTTGGTACAAGGTGCTTGGCTTACCAATCGCAAAACATCTGGTGATATCGCTGCAATAGCCCTTGTATTTGGCACCGAAGTCTATCAGTATAGTGTCCCTTTTTTTAAGTTTCCTTGTACCTGGTTGATGATGGGGACGCGAAGCATTGGGGCCGAAAGCAACAATTGTATCGAAGCTGCTTATCGCGCCCAACCTGCGAATCTGAAAATCAAACATGCCGGCCAGTTCATTTTCGGTTATTCCCGCTTTTACATGCCGCAGCGTTTGTCTAAGGGCTTTCGTTGCTATCGAGGCCGCGGTTTTGATAGCTGAGATTTCACTGTTGTCCTTAATGCTGCGCACGGATTCGATAATTTTCGCAGCCGACTTAAAACGGGCCTTCACAACTTTTTTTAACCGCTTGGAGTTGGCAAGCGAGGTAGACTCTTCAACGGTAATCGTCCGCACCGATTTTAGTTTCTTTACCAGTTTAGCTGCCTCTTCGGCCATCGGCCCCGTACGTTCGATTATCATACAGTTCGGGCATTCCTTTTGTGCCTGTTCGGTATATCTGCTGTCGGTTAAAAGATAAACTCGACTTTTAGTAATTACCGTCCAGCTGTCATCGCCCGAAAAGCCGGTTGTATAACTCACGTTCGCTGGCTTCGTTACTATAAAAAAACTTATCTTCTCTTTGGTCAGCCGGTACCGAATTGTCTTGATGCGTCTTTTTATTATCTCTTTATTCATTTCTACTCTCGCAATTCACGATTTATGCCTTTTATAGATACTATTTAGTAATACTTTAGCAAAAAATAAAGTTTTTTCTCCGGCTCATTTGGATTTACGCCACTTTATTTCTATACTTTGGTTGGAGTGAGACCGGCTGGGGGAAACCGGTTGACATCAGCAATCTGGCTGGCTCTTGATGTTTTCCATGGGGGGAAACTTTTTTGACAGCTTACTTTTTTCGGGAAGGACGGCGACAGCCGTCCTTTTTTTTATATTGTCCAAATAACTTCTTCGCAGTACAATAAGTTTTTGTTTCTATAGAACTTCCATTTTGAGTAAATTACGCTATGATATTACCTATTCGTACAAACATTCAGCCAAGACGTACACCATACGCAAATTACGCCTTGATTGCCGTTAACGTTGTTATTTTCCTGCTCTCGTATTGGCCTCACAGAAATCCGTTCACCGGGCCTGTAGAGATACTTCGACCATGGGCGCAACAATTTCAGCTAATACCAAATCGACCGTATCTGTGGCAGTTCTTAAGTTACGCCTTTTTGCACGGTGATATTTGGCACGTCGGATTTAATATGTTCTTTTTATATCTGTTCGGCAATAATGTCAACGATAGGCTCGGTAATTTGGGGTATCTCGGTTTCTATTTGGGAGGGGCGGTATTTAGTGGCGTTGGTCATACGGTCCTGCATTTGTCTTCACTTGTACCAACGCTTGGAGCTAGTGGTGCGGTTGCAGCGGTAATTGGTGCTTACCTAGTCTTATTTCCACAAACTTTGGTAACCGTTATATATTGGTTCTTCTTCATCGGGACAATTGAAGTGTTGGCATTGTACTTCATCGTCTTTAAGATGATTCTGATTGACAACATTCTCGCTCGGGGTCACGGTAGCATTGCGTACGACGCACATCTGGCAGGATATGCCTTCGGAATTGTGATAACATTGGTACTTCTGGCGGTCGGTTTACTTAGCGGTAGCAGTTTTGACTTATGGGCGATGATAAAACGATGGAATCAGCGTCGTCAGTATCGTGATGTTGTTTCCGGCGGTTACGACCCGTTTGCCGGCCAAACAGCAGCTAAACCTGTAAAGGCAGGAGAAGTCAAAAAAACAGCCGCCCAAATGCAGCAGGATGAAGAGATAATAAAGCTTCGCAATGATATCACAAGCCGGATATCGGAGCGCAGCTTTCCGGCCGCATCCGATTTGTACATGGAGCTCATGAGGCTGGATAGTAAGCAGATTCTGCCGCGTCAACATCTGCTGGATATTGCCAACCAGCTTGCCAGCGACAAAAGACCGACCGAGTCAGCCCGGGCCTACGAGCAGTTCCTGAGCCGCTATAGCAGCTACGAATATGTCGAACAGGTAGAGCTGATGCTCGGCATTTTGTATTCACGCTATCTCCATGAGCCCCAAAAGGCGGTAAAACATTTACAGGCGGCGGCTGAAAAGCTCTCCGACCCCGGACAATTGAAAATGTGCAAAGACGAGCTTGCTCAACTACAGGCTTAGACTGCACCTTTAGTTGGTACAACACCCATATTTGCAATGATAAAGATTTGACAATCACCTAGCCAGGTGTTAATCTCAAAGCAGCGATTTTCACATGGCGATTAAGTCGCTTTTGGACCTTTGGAAAAATCTTTTTATAAAGGAGGCAGAAGATGCAACCCCAAACCCCAAAAACCATAAT
>CAYSLN010000170.1:0-3082 GCA_964431825.1 uncultured Pirellulales bacterium
CGGCAAAGGTTTAATCCACCCTTCGGAAAAACCACGCTCGACAAGCTGGTACTCGATGTGCCTGATTAGCACAGGTTCGTCATTGATGGAGAGAGTACAAGCGGTTTCGCAGGGAGCTGGGCACACCCGGCCTGTAATTTCCGGAAAATTGTTTGTCGAATGAAGCATCTCACAGGCCTGTTGCCAACGCCCCTTGTATACCAGTTCATTGATATCGGGTATCGAATTTTTAATTGGACAGCCTACGCCATGACAAAAAGGTATTCCGCAGTCCATACATCTGGCCGCCTGCTGGTGAATCTGGTCGGGAGTAAGCAGCAGGTCGAGTTCTTCGAAGTCTTTAACTCGCTGCTCTACCGGCCGATGTTGAACAGCCTCGCGTTTGTGTTTCATGAAACCTTTGATTTCACCCATAGAACACCTCCTCGGTGGCGGGTGTAGTTTCCGTGTCGCGTCGTTCGGCTGCCCGCATCCTCTCCAGGGCCTTTCGATAGTCTATCGGGACGACCTTCACAAATTTTCCTATCATATCCGGCCAGGCATCCAAAATCTGCTGTGCCCGTGCACTGCCGGTCCACGTCAAATGTCGTTTAATCAAGTCGTGCAGTACGTTCTTATCTTCTTGCTCCCAGACACTTTCCAGCTCCACCATGTCGAGGTTACATAGCGTGTCAAAAAGCTGCATCTCGTCGAGAACGTACGCTATACCACCGCTCATGCCTGCGGCAAAATTCCGCCCTGTCTGACCGAGGACAACAACCGTGCCGCTGGTCATATACTCACAGCCGTGGTCACCGAGGCCCTCCACAACAGCCGCCGCTCCACTATTGCGGACGCAGAATCGCTCACCAGCCATCCCGTTAATAAATACTTCACCTGTTGTTGCACCGTATAGCAGAGTGTTGCCAACAATAATATTTTCATGTGCTACAAATGGCGATTTTTCAGGCGTCTGCACAACTATTCGTCCACCTGAAAGACCTTTGCCGAGATAATCATTGCTGTCGCCTACGAGCCTGAACGTAATGCCTGGAACCAGGAATGCCCCGAAACTTTGACCTGCTGAACCTCTCAAGACGATTTCCAACGTACTGTTCGGCAACCCTTTAGGCCCATACTTTTTAATTATATAATTACTAAGGATTGTACCTACTGTCCGGTTCGTGTTGCGTATCGGCATTTCAATTACGGTTTTATCTTTACCTTCAATAGCTGGTTTGACTTTTTCAAGAATCTGCCAGTCAAGATGGTCGTCCAGCTTGCTCGGCTGAGCATTGGTGCAGCGTATCTTTCTTTCATCAGAGACATCCGGCTCGTGGAATATGGCAGAGAAGTCCAATCCCTTTGCCTTCCAGTGGTTGATGGCTTTGCGAGCCTGCAAGCGGTCTGCTCTGCCGACCATGTCCTCGAACTTCCTGAAACCCAGCTCAGCCATGATTTGGCGTACTTCTTCAGCCACAAAGTTCATAAATCGCGTGATATACTCAGGTTTACCTGCAAATCGTTTTTTAAGCTCAGGGTCCTGCGTCCCAATTCCGAATGGACAGGCGCCTTCGTGACATTTGCGCAACAGTGTGCAGCCAATTGACACAAGAGTGGCGGTGCCAAAGCCGAATCGCTCCGCTCCTAATAGTGCCGCCACGACGACGTCCCTACCGGTTTTCATTTGCCCGTCAGCCTGAACTTTGATTCGGTCACGCAGACCATTCATCACAAGCACCTGTTGCGTCTCGGCTAAACCGAGTTCCCACGGACAGCCGGTGTGTTTAATCGAAGAAAGTGGACTTGCACCGGTTCCACCATCATGGCCGCTGATCAGAACCTCGTCGGCGTTGCCTTTGGCAACTCCTGCCGCGATAGTACCGACACCAACCTCGGCAACGAGTTTGACTGATACTTTGACACCAGGATTGCTGCACTTAAGGTCATATATAAGCTGCGCCAAATCCTCAATCGAATATATGTCATGATGAGGGGGTGGCGATATGAGTGTTACGCCCGGGGTCGAATATCGTAGCTTTGCGATTTCGTCCGTAACTTTATGTCCCGGCAACTGGCCCCCTTCCCCGGGCTTTGCGCCCTGGGCAATCTTGATTTGAAGTTCTTTGGCGTGGGCGAGATAGTTCAAGGTAACGCCAAACCTGCCGCTGGCGATTTGTTTGATAGCGCAATTTTTTGAATCACCGTTGGGTTCTGGTTGATAGCGCAAGGGGTCTTCGCCGCCTTCACCGGTGTTACTCATTGCCCCCAGGCGGTTCATCGCAATAGCGATGCACTCGTGTGCTTCTTTACTTATCGAACCATGGCTCATCGCGCCGGTACAGAATCTCTTTACGATTTCGCTGGCTGGCTCGACATCGTCAATGGCTATGCTTTTACCAGGAACAAACTCAAATAACCCTCGTAGAGTACATAACTTTCGTGACTGGTCATTCACAGCCTTTGCGTAATCAAGGTATGCTTTTGAGTCGTCGTTTTTAACCGCATGCTGCAGCCGCGACACCGTAGTTGGGTTCCAGAGATGATACTCACCTTCGTTCCTAAAATGATATTCACCGCCGAAGTCCAGCTCAAGCATCCCGATGGGTCGCTTTTGAAAGGCTAATCTATGACGCAAAAGTGTCTCTTGTGCAATTTCCGCAAGGCCGACTCCGGCGATTCGCGAACTCGTACCTGCAAAATACTCATCAATCAAATCTCGATTTAGTCCGATTGCCTCAAATAGCTGTGCGGCGTGGTAGCTGCGGAGCGTCGAGATGCCCATCTTACTCATGGTCTTCAAAATACCTTTTTTGATTGCAGCAATGTAATTGTCTGCTATTTGGGTTGGTTCCATCTTGGCATGCAGTTCGCCTTCCTGATGCAACTCGTCGAGCAGCTCGAAGACAAGATATGGATTAACAGCATTGGCTCCGTAACCGCACAAGAGGCAAAAGTGCATTACCTCTCTTGGTTCGCCGCTCTCTACTATTAAACCGGCCTCACCGCGAAGTCCCCGATTAAGCAGGCCGTGGTGGACCGCTGCAACTGCCAGCAGAGAGGGAATTGGCAGCTTTTCTTGAGAGATATTTCGGTCGCTAAT
>CAYSLN010000170.1:3182-4939 GCA_964431825.1 uncultured Pirellulales bacterium
AGGACCATCTTGAGTTCCTCACGTGTGTAACCAAACGCCCGCATCCTCTGGAATATAGTTTCAGCGTCACTTTTCACCAGTTGTGGTGTATCAAAAAGCCCGCGAAGTTCAATTCTGTTTTCTTCCAGCCATCTGCGGTAAGGTTTTTGTCGGGAAACCTTGCTTTTTATCTCATTGTCAGGGATTTGCCGGCCTTCCACTGTATCGACCAGCAGCATGTGTCCAGGGCGCAAACGTCCCTTTCTCCGTACCTTTTCGGGTGGAAATTCTATGACCCCGGCTTCACTGGCCAGTACTACCAGCCCGTCAGTGGTGACCAGGTAACGACATGGCCTTAAACCGTTTCGATCCAGCACCCCACCGATGAATCGGCCGTCGGTGAATACCATAGCAGCCGGACCGTCCCATGGTTCTATGATAGATGAGTGATATTCGTAAAATGCGCGTTTGTCGGTACTGATGCGATACTTCGGCCCAAATGCCTCTGGTATCAGCATCATCATCGCATGCGGCATGCTTCGCCCGGCCCGCACAAGAAGCTCAAGTGTGCTGTCAAAACACGCAGAGTCACTCATCTGGTCTGTCAAAACCGGACGCAAGTCACCTATATCATCGCCGAATAGCTCGCTGGTCATCTTCATTTCGCGAGCGCGCATGTGGCTTCGATTGCCACTGAGCGTATTTATCTCACCGTTGTGGGCTATGCACCGGAAAGGTTGCGCTAGACGCCAGTTTGGAAACGTATTAGTGCTGTAACGCTGGTGGACAATTGCAAGTGCCGAGGTGACACGCTCATCTGCAAGGTCTGGATAGTATGTGAACAACTGCCATGCCATAAACATACCTTTGTAGCAGATTGTTCTGCAGGAGAGCGAGGTCACATAAAAGTCTTCACCATCATCAGCGAATTTTTCTCTGACCAGTCGTTCGGCTCGCTTGCGCGCCAGGTACAAGTGTCGTTCCAATATCTTATCTTCCAGGCCTGCGCCATCTACGAAGATTTGCTTGATAGAAGGCTCAGCCTGAAGAGCTATTTTACCAAGACAATCCTTGGAGGTAGGCACATCCCGCCATCCAAGCACCTTTATGCCATAGTGAGCAATCGCATCTTCGAGTATCTTGTCACACTGCTGTCTTAGCTTAGTACGCTTCGAGCCGAATATCATACCCACGCCGTAGCGAGATGGCTCAGGCAGTGAAAAACCTAACCTTTCGCATTCGGCCCTGAAGAACTCATGTGGAATCTGAAGGAGGATGCCGGCTCCGTCACCTGTGGATTCATCCGCGCCAGTTGCCCCACGGTGATGCAGATTTATCAGTATTTGTTTGCCGTGCTCGATGATTGCGTGGTTTCGTTGGCCGGAGATGTTTACAACTGCACCGATACCGCAGCCGTCATGCTCACGGCGAGGCTCATACAAACCGGTGTTTCGTACTCGAGCAGCCATAAAGTTACCTATGTAGATAAAACCGTATCTCGATTTATCAGGATTGCAGGCATGTAAAACTCATCTGATAAAGAGCACAACCTGCCCATATAAGCTCATCACTCCGAATTACTATACTACTATTTATAGTCAAAATAAAGCAAGAATCCCCTTGCTACGAATAACGGCTCTTTTGTAGGACAAGGCTTGCTCTTACAAAGTCCGTCGGTTTTGAGCAAGCCTCGCCCTTAGCCCAATGCCAACTGCACATCACAGTGCAGAGCATCCCAATATTAACTGTCATAGTAAAGATTGAACTCGTAAGGATGC
>CAYSLN010000171.1:0-4912 GCA_964431825.1 uncultured Pirellulales bacterium
TCATCGAATAAATAATCGGTATGTAATAACCGGTGTTTGGAAACTCTATCGCAGCGTCACGGCCCTTTTGCTCGATAGCTTTTTTCAATATATCCTCCGCCTGTGCGGCTATCTTATGGGCCCCATTTATGGCGGCGGTTGCAATGATTTTTGACATCTGCACATCTCCTTTTAATCGCCCAGTTAAACAGCCAGTGACCGGCGTTCTTCCATATCATAGAGCTTTCGTTCTTTCTCCGCATTTATGCCCAGCGTTTCGCGTTTGCTTTCGATATGCTCAATCATCATGTGAGCGGCCTTGATTGGGTCACGTTCGAAGGCCCATTTGCCGCCAAGATCCTTTTCAATTTCGTCGGTTAGATAGCGAGTTAGATTTGGAGCACCGAGGATTGGCAACGGCTCAGCAATAACGGTGTAAACTCCTGAAGCGACAAAATACATTCCGATTGAAACAGCCTTTTCGGACATCCATTCCGGTGCAGCGCCGGCGACAGGCAGGTCTGAGATATCCTCGCCCAGCCCTCCTTCGGCAACTACGTTTGCTAAAATTGTCAAAATCCTGCTGTTGTCGACACAGGAGCCGACGTGAAGCACTGGTGGTATACCCACAGTCTCGCATATCTCCTGCAGTCCTTTGCCGCAGTATTTGGCAGCCGCATCGGGTCTCATCAGCCCGGCCTTGCCAGCGGCCAGTGCGCCGCAACCGGTACTAACCACTAAAACGTCATTTTTAATCAACTCTTTAATCATTGTAACGTGATTGTAATCATGCACCTGTTTAGGATTATTGCAGCCGACCACGCCGGCGGCACCGCGCAAGCGCCCTGAGATAATAGCATCGTTTAGCGGGCGGTAACTACCGCGGAATCGGCCGCCAAGATTGTAAAAAGTGTTCTCAGTTGTAAAACCTGCAATTCCTCTTTCGGTTACTTTCGGGATTCTAACCGTGCCTTTTCTGTTGGTAAAATTCTCAATGGCGGTCTTGATGATTTCCCTTGCAATCTCAACAGCCCTGTCTTCGTGAAATTCGATATGTTCTGCTCCGGCAATCTTGCACTTCGGTGAAGTTGTAATAAGCTTGGTATGGAAGCAGCCGGACAGTGACCCGAGCGCCGGCATAATGCACTGCACATCCACCAGCATCACATCAACGACACCAGTCATTATCGCCAATTCCTGCTGAAGAAAGTTGCCCGCAACTGGTATCCCGTGCCTCATCAGTATCTCATTTGCCGTGCAGCACATACCGGCGATGTTGATACCTTTGGCCCCTTTTTTCTCGGCCATTTTTATCAGCTCAGGTTCTTGAGATACCGCCACGACTATATCTGAGAGGGTTGGCTCGTGGCCGTGCACAATAATATTGACCTTTTTAGCATCAAGGACGCCGAGATTGGAGCCGAACCGAATCGGCTGAGGGCTGCCAAACAGGATGTCCGAGAGCTCTGTTGCTACAAGCGAACCACCCCATCCATCGGACAGACACGCTCTTAGACCCTGCATTAGAAGATTCTTGTAATCTGAACCTACACCTATATGCGTTCTGTGCATAATCTCGACAATTTCACGGTCAATCGAGCGAGGTGTTACACCCAGTTCCTGCCAAGCCTTTTGTCTGGCCGGTGGCGCATAAGCCGCAGCACTGACAAGCGTCCCCTCCTGCCTGCCGAAATCAGTCATCACCGCTTCAGACAGGTCGCTGGCAATATCCTTTGTCTGTCTGTCTTTTATCTCGATGCCGTATCTTTCCGCAACCTCTCTCAATTTTAGCTCATCCTTTATCGTGTAATCAGAGTTTTCGTTCTCGACGGCCATTTTAAATGTATGGGCGATGTCCCTGCCGTGGTCGGAATGCGCTGCTGCACCACCGGCAACCATCCGGATAAGGTTTCTTGCTGCAATAGTATCAGCGTTGGCACCGCATACACCTGCCTGCGGACCATCTTCAAATGGGTCGATTCGGCAGGGTCCCATAGCACAATTTCGGCAACAGATACCAAGCTTACCAAACCCACATTGGGGCTCTTGTGCTTCAAATCTATCCCAAGCGTTCTCTATGCCTGCTTCGGACATATATTCGAGCATTTCCTGTGCCGCTTTATCGTAGCTCTGTTTTTTCGGTTCCATAAGTGCTCCTGATTCTACTAAATTCTTATGGTTTTTTGGACAGTTTGAGAGTGAATGACGTATCCACACTTATATTATCTATCATAACTTTCGACTGTTTGGCATCTACCAATGCCTGGACCATTTTTGCACGAGTTGAGTCAAAGCGTCCTAAAAAATCCTTTCTGTTTTCGCCGGTCAAGACCGCGCGGTACAGTTGCCAGGAAAATTGAGAGCCATGCTTTTTAGATATCAACTGTGCTCCCACGATTTTGTCCTCACGGTTGGTGAGCAGTTTTCCCATTTCAAAAGGTTTAGCTATCCGGTTTTGTTCGCCCATCTGGTGGGCATCTAAATTATGTACTTCAACCTGCAGGTTAACATTTTTTGCTGTAGTGGTACTGTGGCCGATGCTGTATATCTGCGCACCCAGGATATTGTCGGCCTGTGCCCGCAGGAAACCATCGGTTTGCAGGTTTGCCCCTGCTGCGTTTCTGCCTGCAATTCTGCCCGCCAGAGCTCCTATGCTTCCAACGGGAGAATACGTGTATTTACTCGTAGATAAATCCAAGGTTTCGGTGCAGTCGCCGGCTGCGTAAATATCTTTGGCGGAGGTCTGCATTTGATTGTCAACCCTGATGGCGCCGCTTGCTCCCAGCTCGATGTCGCATTTTTTTGCAAGGGCCACGTTGGGATTTACCCCTGCGCCTAAGACCACGAGATTGGTGGTAAGCTTATTGGACTTGTGAATTACATATTCGACGCGATCGGAGCCTCCAATTTCAGAAATGGCCTGGCCTGTGAGCATCTGCAGACCCTGCTGTTCGAATTTATGCATTAGCATCTCTGAGACATCAGGCTCAAGAAGAGTCCTGAGTATTCGAGAACGCACGTTGAAATAGACGTCCAATCCCTTATGCATCAGGGCTTCGGCAATTTCCAGGGCGATAAAACCGGCGCCTATCACCATCGCACAATCTGTGTTTTTGGCTATCTCGGCAATCTCGGCAGCCGACTCGTAGGTAGTGAATGTGCAGACTCCTTTTTTGTCGGCGCCGGCAATTTTCGGTATCTTTGCGAGGCCTCCGGTAGCAATCACAGCTGAGTCGTAGAGCAGTTTGCTTTCTTTTCCATTGGATTTAACTGAGATATTTTTATTTTTGGAGTCGATATTCGTAACTTCGGCAGGACAGAGCAGCTTCACTCCATGTCGTTTTAGGGTCTCGGGTGAAAAGACCTTTATATCGGAAGGCTCTGTTATATAACCTGCTATCAAGGCCGGGACAGCGGGTCTGCGGTAGGGCACGCGGTCGCTGGTTATTACTGTTACCTCAGCAGAGGGGTCCTGCTCAGCGGCGGCTATTGCCGCCGTCATTCCTGCTGCACTGCCGCCAATAATAATGATTTTTCGCACTATATTTCTCCTGGCCTTTGATTGTCTTTTTTGGGCTAATTACTATCGGCTTTTATTGGGTTTTGACTCTGTAGGCTCATCCAGCGAAACTAATTTGAGGGCTTTGGTAGGACAGGCCTCAACGCAGGCCGGTTCTTCTCCAGCCTGTGTGCGCTCCAGACATATATCACACTTGATTATGGCCCGTTCTTCCAAGCCTATTTGCAGGATGCCAAAGGGACAGATAAGAGTACACATTTTACATCCGATGCACAGTTCCTGCTCAACCACAACGGGTTGTTGTTCATCGTGTCGCCTGAGGGCTCCGGTTGGGCAAATTTCGACACATAGGGGAGTCTCGCAGTGTCTGCACTGGATTGGCACCGCGAACTCTGTTGTTGCTTCTACAGTTAACATCCGTTGGGGTTTCGGTGATTCTGCTATTGCTTCTTCGAGCGCTTTAGATTTTGAATGTACCATGGCGCAGGCTATCTCGCAACTTTTGCAAGCCAGACACTTTTCTACATCTACCATTATGGTTTTGGCCATATCAGTCTCCAGAACGATTCGAGAGGTCGCTTATCGCTGACTTTGTATTAAGCAGTTTTGAAAAAATCAAGTCTGTTAGGGCATTCTTTGCTTTTTGTAATTGTACTATGGGCTCCGTAGCGGCTTTAAACACCGGGCTGCGGCTCAGGTCCGCCTGTTGCACAGACTGGCTGTATTGAATAGCTCCCAACAGGGTTATGTCTTTCAATTGAGATTCTATGAGTTTTATTTGGGAGGGGTCGGTAATTTTGTTAACAATTGCACCGACGTTTTTTATGCCCAATTCTCTGGCCATTTTAGCCATATTGTTGGCCGTTTCAATGCTCCTGCCTCCCGGTTCAGCAACGACTACAAGCGCATCGATACCTTGAACGCTTGCTCTGCCCATAAATTCAACGCCGGCAGCCAAATCAACCAGGACGAACTCCTGTCGCTGGAGGATTGTATGTGTCAGAAGTGCTTTCAGGAATGCGCCTTCAGGGCATGCACAACCTGCGCCAGCCTGGGTGATAGCACCCAAAACCAGCAGTTTCACGGGGTTTGTTGCGTTTGGTCCAGCCCCATTAACTTCAAGCCAGTGTTTCTGTGGGAGATCGCTGACTTCGGGATTCAGCTTAAAATATGCTTCCACTGCGCCCTTTCCGGTACCAGTACGCTCAGCAATGAGGTCTTTCATCTTGATAAGCGGCTCCGGGCTTTGGTCTGGTGGTACCCCGAAGGCTGAGGCGAGGTTGGCATTGGGGTCGGCATCGATGGCCAGGACATCAAATCCGTCTTCAGCAAATAGTTGCGCCCAAACCGCACTAACTGTGGTTTTTCCTACACCACCTTTGCCGCCAATAGCTATTTTAGCGTTCAACATTG
>CAYSLN010000172.1:0-2409 GCA_964431825.1 uncultured Pirellulales bacterium
TATGCATGCTCTGTTGAATCCTCGTCGTTATCTGAGCCCTGCTCCTCTGCCTCCATCTGTTCGCGGAGGCGTTCATACTCATCCAGAGTCATCATAACTTCCCGCGCCTGACTTCCCTTGTACTCACCAAGTACACCTGCCGCAGCCATCATCTCAATTATCCTCGAAGCCCTCGCATAGCCGATGCTGAGCTTTCGCTGAAGCAGGGACACGCTTCCCCGCTGGGTCTCTAAGACAATCCGAACAGCTTCATCAAACATCTCATCCCTGACCATCTCAGATTTGTCTAACCTTCTAATCTGAGTGAGTTCGGGATGGAATTGCGGCTCGGCGACCTCTTTGAGGTGTTTGACAATTCGTTTTATCTCGGCCTCATCAACGAAAGTGCCCTGGGCCCGTACGAGGTCACTTGTGCCGGGCTTTAGGAAAAGCATGTCGCCTTCACCAAGTAGTGTTTCAGCCCCGTTCTGGTCGAGGATAATTCGGCTGTCCATTCTCGCTGCGACGCGGAAACCTATCCTAGTCGGCATATTGGATTTGATAAGACCGGTAACGACCGTCGCCTGTGGGCGCTGCGTAGCCAAAACAATATGAATGCCAACTGCTCTGCTCTTCTGGGCAAGACGAACAATATAAGCCTCTATTTCCTTCGGCGCCGTCATCATCAAGTCGGCAAGCTCATCGATTACTATCACAATATATGGCACTTTCTTCGGAATCTTGGCTTCTTCCTCGGAATCGCTCGGATTAAACCGCCTATTAATTTCCTCCGGTCCGAGCTTGTTGTATTCGGCGACATTCTTTACTCTGGCCTCGGCCAAGAGGGCATAACGTTCATCCATCTTGACCGTGGCCCACTCGAGAATCTGAACGGCTGTTTGGGTTTCGGTGACTATCGGACACATCAGATGAGGAATAGTATTAAACGCTGTCATCTCGACCATTTTCGGGTCAATCAGAATCAGGTTTACTTCATCCGGCCGTTTCGTAAGCAGTATGCCCGTAATAATAGTGTTGATGCAGACACTTTTGCCTGAGCCGGTCGTTCCGGCAATAAGCAAATGAGGCATCGATGTCAGATCAGATACAAGTGCCTCACCTGAGGAATCCTTGCCCAGAAACAGTGGTACTTCCATTCTTGCGGGTTTACTGCCAGCCAGGTCCATCATATTCTTCATGCGTACTTTTTCTTTTTCGCTGTTCGGCACCTCGATACCTATCGTGTGCTTACCAGGCAAAGGTGCGACAACCCGAACTGCGCCGGCACCCAGCGCGCGAGCCATATCGTTTGCAAGCGCGCCAATCTGGCTGACCTTAACACCGGCAGCAAGCTCCAGTTCGAACATTGTCACGACCGGTCCGGTCTCTGCAGCAACTACGCGTGCATTAATGTTAAACTCCGACAGCAGTTTCTCCAAAGCGCCCGCCTTTGACTTGACGACCTTGTCCTGCACGGAGGCAAAACCGTACTCGGGCTCAGCCAACAATTCCAACGGTGGCAGGGTATAATCCTCATACAATGGTTGTGTGAATGCGTCGCGGGCCGGCTCAGTCGCAGAGCGCTTTGTCTGCGGTTCGCCAGCCAGCCGTTGGGCCGTCAGGCTATCAGGCCGAGCGGTAGTTACACGGTCAGGCTGTTTTGCTGTTTCGCCACTTGCTGTTTGAACACCGAGTGGCAACGACTTTTGTCTGGCACTTAGTTTTTGCCATATCCGGCTTAGGGCTTTTGACTGCCGTTTGGCCGCCGACCACGCCGATGCAGCCGCGCCAGCTATCTTTCGGCTGACAACGGCCGCACTGAATATCTTTCGAAATATAATGGCAACTCCACTCAGCACACCAAGGATAATGCTGTCCGCCAATAGAACGAATCCGACAATCCAGGTAGCGGTGATTAATATAAATGTGCCCAGCGAGGCAAAATTGCTCCGCAAAAACTCCGCTGCCGCTACACCCAGCACTCCACCTGAGCCAGCCGGGAAGAGATATATGCGATGGGGCCACAGACAGTAAAAACTGCTCGAGGCTGCAACAGTTAACAGGACCAACCCGACTGCTCGCAAAACAGGCTGTCCTATAAACCGATGCAGTAGTCTGGCGATAAGGAAATAAATGCAACAAGCCAGTACAGCAAACACCCCCGGCCCAATATAATACAACAAATAATAGGCAAACAGCGCCCCTATCGAGCCACACCAGTTGGCCGCGGGGGCATTATGAGGATATACAAACCTGCTCGGCCAGTCACCGATGTTGAAGCTAAGACAACTACAAAATAAAACAACACACAGCCCAATCGCGAGACAAATAAGAGCTGTCCGAGCCCTTGAACTCTTCAGTCTGAGTCTTGAGGTCCTTTTGTATGATTTCCTTCTTTTCACGCTGCTGACCTTCTGTTTAGTCCTATAA
>CAYSLN010000172.1:2509-4904 GCA_964431825.1 uncultured Pirellulales bacterium
TGCGCGGACACTACGCATTGTGTCCGGCAACGAACTTAACATATATCGGCAGTCGTTGGGCCTTTTCTACACAATTGCAAACCAAGCAGCCTGCACAAAAGCGAGCGTTGTTTGGCAATCCGATTGTCGAGAAAAAGGCCTTGAATTTAGCTCCGATAAATGATATAATTGTTCCTTAATACGGCGGAAATCATTCAATTTTTTATTCAGAGTGGGCAAAAATGCGTTTTTTGAGCAATAATTTCGTCCTGCTGTTTGTATTGTTTCTCATCTGCCTGTCTGGTTCGCGTGCCGAGGCCCAATATGGTGGCGGCAGCGGAGAGCCCAACGATCCCTACCAAATAGCAACAGCAGAACATCTGCTCTCAATCGGTTCGGATCCCAACCTTCTAAACAAACATTTTGCTTTAGTCGCCGATATAGATTTGGACCCGAACCTCCCAGGTGGGACGATATTCACAAAGGCCTTAATCGCATCCGATCCCGATTATCCATTTCGAGAGACGGGCGCAACATTTACGGGTAGTTTCGACGGGAACGGCTACGCGATTCGGAACCTCCACATCGATGGCCCAACGGACTATTATCTCGGGGTATTCGGCTTTGTCGGCCCCGGCGGGCTGGTAAAGAACCTCAGGGTCGAGAACATCGCAATCAGTAGCCAGCGGTCTTCTGTGGGCGGACTTGCCGGAGCGAATTGGGGTGTCATCACAAATTGCCACGTTACAGGACATGTGTGTGGCCGATCCAGCGTAGGAGGTCTTGTCGGTAGGAATGGTTCTTATGAGGCTCCCCGATCTGGTGATGATGCGCCTTCTGATGCCAATACTCCACCCGACGAATCTTTAGAAGGAACAATTTTAGATTGCTCAGCTGATGTCAATGTAGCTGGCATCGGCATGGGCGGGGGTGGCAGCAAAGGCACCGGTGGTTTGGTAGGTGTAAACTCAGGAGGTATAATTCGATGCTGTTGGTCAAGCGGTAGTGCTACAGGAGAAGACTGGGTTGGTGGACTTATAGGGATGAACCGCAAAGGACAGGTCAATAACAGCTACTCTGATAGCAGCGTCCAAGGTGACGGAGATGTAGGGGGATTAATTGGAAGGAACTATGACGGCATTATGCTTTGCTATTCGGTCGGGACGGTGACAGGAGAAAAACGCGTCGGGGGGCTCATTGGAAATGACAATGGCTCAACTTACCTTTGCTACTGGGACGTCCAGACCAGTGGCTTTGGTTCAAGTGAGGGCGGCAGAGGAAAGACCACGGAACAGATGAAGAATACCCAGACCTTCCGCGGCTGGGGTTATGAGGCTCAGTGGACAATCGATGAAGGAAATGACTATCCACGTTTGGCCTGGGAACAATTGCCGGGCGCGCTGATCGTCGATTTACCATGCGAATATAGTGGCGGCACAGGTGACGCAAGCAACCCGTACCAAATCCGAACGGCAGAGCAGTTCTCAGCTATTGGATACTGCTGGCCGGATTTTGACAAGCACTTTGTCCTTATGGATAACATCGACCTCAACGATGTCGACCCGAATGCAATGGTACCAATCGGGTTCCCCGGAATTGCTTTTTCCGGCACTTATGACGGGAACAACCTTACCATATCGAATTTCAAATGTTGGAGCTCCGGTGAAAATTACATAGGCATGTTTGGGTATGTCGGAAAACAAGGTGTTATAAAAAACGCTATCCTATCCAGTGCAGACATCCGCGGCCTCGAAAATGTCGGGGCGCTAGCAGGAAGTAGCGAAGGCACAATTATAAACTGCTCAGTAAGTAGTCATGTAAATGGATATCGCTTCGTCGGTGGTTTAGTAGGATCGATAGGACCAAATGCCACTATAAGCTCTTGCAGCTCAGACAGTGACGTCACAGGACACCTCTCTGTAGGCGGTCTTGCAGGGTACAATCTAGATGGCTCCATTAGCATGTGTGATTCAACAGCTGTTGTAACCTCAAGCCTCGAATCGGCAGGGGGACTCGTGGGAATGAATCTTGGTGATATCTTATATTGTTATTCACATGGCCACGTAAGTGGCGATTATAATGTAGGTGGTCTTGTAGGAACAAATTGTGTCGGGATAGATCTTCATTCTTACATAGGCGACGTGTCTGATAGTGACTCTACCGCCAGCGTTGATGGAAACAGTGACGTCGGCGGCTTGGTAGGTGACAACTGGGCTATTGTATCCAGGTGTTATTCATCAGGTGAGATTACTGGCATCGAGAAAACAGGCGGCCTGATAGGCAACCGCCACATAACAGATCCCTGCATGGCGATCGCTGAGGACTGTTATTGGGACATGGACACGAGCGGACAAGCTACCAGCGAGGGAGGGATTGGCAAGACCACAATAGAGATGAAACAAAGGGCTACTTTTAC
>CAYSLN010000173.1:0-4846 GCA_964431825.1 uncultured Pirellulales bacterium
TCATCGAGTCAAAAGCAACGGTGCTCTCTGTGTAGTAACAAAGAGCACCGAGCCTTCCAAACGCTTCTTCCAATTACGATCTCGCGGTTCCCGGTGAAACGTCTGAAATCTCAGTGTATAGTTTTTAGTTAGCCGATTTCTCCCGGCTGGGTATATACTAACCGACTCCGCCAGATAGTCAAGGCCTTTTTATTTGCCATTGACTATTTTGTATTGATGGGGGATAATGTATTATCGTATTTGGCGAGAAGTTCTGATTAGATTTTGGCCGGGCTGAGATTATGTGGAAACAAAAATTGTCGGAATTTGCGGGTAAAATGGGGAGGTGAAATTTTTGTTAGGTAAAAGCGGAAATTAGTCTAAGGGGATTATATGGCAAACGATAATAATATAAATAATGAAGAGTTTGATGAATATTATTTCAAAGTGTGGAAGAGCTATGAAAAAGTAGCAATGCACTTTAATGATTTAATTATTAGATTAAGAATACAATCGATTGGCGGCCTTGCAGGATTAGCCGCGATTCTTGGAATTTTTCTACATACCCAAGAGGGTAGCAATGGCAGCTTTAATTGTGGATTGGCCATTGTAGCAATAATATGTCTAATGCTCTTGTGGGTAGCGGTCTGGATATTAGATATATGTTATTACAACAGACTGCTGGAAGGTTCAGTGAACGCGATTTTGGAGCTTGAGAAAAAGAAAGCTGACTTTCTGGAGAAGAAAGAGATTAATTTGAGTAGTAATATTGAGGGTGCATTTAAGCAGCGGTTTCCGCATGAACCCAAAGGGTGGAGTAAAAGGTTGTTTAATGGAAGGAACGGATTCTATATGACGGTCTTTATTGCTTTATTTGTTATTCTTTTGGTGAGCAGTTTTATGTATTGCCGAAGTTATCAGGAAAAAGGAATTTGCACGGAGGAGAAAGTCAAACATTCAGAATGTATCCAGAGGTAAAAACGAATAAGGGAGTTGTGTTTAGCATTGCATGTTTTTTAATTGAAGATTAAATAATTAGGTTAGAATGGCAAAAACTAAGGCTACGGAACGAGAGTTTGCGGGACAGGTGATTCACTGGATAAAGGAGCAACTTACAGAGGGCGGGTTGCCTTTTGAGAATGCCGTCAATGATTCAGGCCTCTACGGGTTACCAACCGTAAAATTTCCAGATGTTTTGCTAACACTGGATTTTGAGGGGTTGCGTCCATTTTGCGGGTGGGAATTGAAGACACCAAAGACAGGCGCACGCGACAAGAAACTTCTCAAGGACGCGGTGAAGAAGGCGCAAACAATCGTAGCGAAGCACTTTGTTACCTGGAATATGCAGACGGCGATTATCTGGCGGACACCTGAGAAGATAAGAGCGGTTGTCAATGAGAATGACAAGGTTCGTGAATATGGACCTGATACACGAATTACAAAGGTCGACGATATCAGAGACAGGAAGAAGGCAGATTATCTTAGAGAAACGTGTCGGCAGATAGTGTCAGACCTTGGACATCTTTACGATGAAGATAAGATAAATATACCAATCGCAGATGCGACGGTTTTTGTCGGGATGGTTGCGGCTGCTTCGAAGAAAATGGCAGGTTCTCTTTTGGGGGACATAAACAGAGCGAGAGCGAAAAGAGACTTTGCCAAGAGGTTAAATGCCTGGGCGGCAAAACAGGGGGTGTCGAAGTACGACCAAGATTACTGGCAGACACTTTCGCAGCAGATAGCATACAAGATAATCGGTAAAATCCTTTTTTATATAACGCTTGGGCGATGGAATCAAAACCTACCCAAGATGGACCTAAAGGGTGGCAATTACAAGGCCGCAATGAAACAGATGCGAGGGTTATTCCAATTGGCATTAGAGGTGGATTACCAAGCGATATTTGAGCCTGACATAACAGACGAGATAGAGATTTCGAGAGATGCGGCGGAGGTGGTAATCGACCTTACAGATAAACTTGCCCACTGGAGTTTCGAGCAGGTGCCGTTAGACGTAGTGGGCAATGTTTTAGAAAAGTTAGTGCCGGAGGAGGCAAGGCATAGTTTAGGACAGTATTTTACGCCAGATAGATTAGCGGATTTGATAATCTCGTTTTGCATGAGCAGCGGCGATGCAAAAGTGATGGACCCAACATGCGGGACGGGGACATTTTTGATTCGCGGTTATAACAGGTTACGGTATTTGGGGATAAAAAGGCAACCACACCATGAGTTGCTTAATCAGATTTGGGGGATTGATATAGCGGGATTTCCAGCGGAGTTGGCGACGATAAATCTTTGCAGGCAGAATTTGAGTGATTATCAGAATTTTCCAAGGGTTTTGTCGTACGATTTTTTTGATGTTATGCCAGGAGCGGAGTTTCCGTTTCCGCCTCCAAAGAAGACGATAAAGACCGGAGACCGGATGCATGTCAAGATTCCGAAATTCGACGCGATTGTAGGTAATTTCCCGTTTATCAGACAGGAGAAGATAGAGAAAGCTGAACCCGGCTACAAAGATAAGCTCGCACAAGCATTGTACAGAAACTGGGAAAAAGAATACGGGGGGCTTTTTTTGAACGTTGACAAAAAGGGGCAAGTGGAGCTTGCGCTGTCAGGCCAGGCGGATATTTATGCGTATATGTTTTTCCACGCGGCGGCGCATTTGGAGCCGGGCGGGCGGATGGGATTTATTACGAGCAATTCGTGGCTGGACGTTGCATACGGGTATGAGATGCAGAAATTCTTTTTGTCGAAATTCAAATTAGTAGGAATTTTTGAAAGCAGATGCGAGCCGTGGTTCGAGCAGTCGGCGGTCAATACGGTTTTCACAATTCTGGAAAGATGCGACGATAAGAAGGAGAGAGAGAAGAACCAAGTTTATTTTGTGAAGGTGAAGAAGAAACTGGAGGAGTTATTTCCGCAGGATGCGCTGATGGATGCGCAGGCAAGGTGGAATGCGATAGATAGATTTGCGGAGAAGATAGAGGAACTTGGCGTTCAAGCAGAGAATCTTGGGGAGGCCGGGTTTGAAAAGTGTGAAAAGTTTAAAAGGTTTGAAAGGATAAACGCCGAGTACGTAAAGCAGCCGGAGATTATCTCATACGAGGATGACGAGGCAAGGGTGAGGATAATCAAGCAGAAAGATTTAAAAGAGGAGATAGAAACAGCCGGGCAAACAGTGAAATGGGGGCAATATTTGCGTGGCCCGGATATTTACTTTGAGATATTAGAAAAGTGTGCGGACAAGCTTATACTGTTATCGCAAGTAGCGGATATACGGAGGGGGATTACAACCGGCATAAATGAGTTTTTCTATCTAACGGAGGATAAGATAGAACACTGGGGAATAGAAAAGAAGTTTTTGCAACCGGTTATAAAATCGCCAAAGGAATGCGAAGGAATAAATCTTAAGAAAAATAGTTTGAAATATTACGCCTTTCTTTGCCATAAGGACAAGTCAGCGATAAAAGGTACAAACGCGCTTAAATACATCAAATGGGGCGAAGGACAGAAAACAAGTGATGGAACACCTTGGCCCGAGGTCGAGAGCGTAAAGGGAAGGGGAAACTGGTACGAGTTACCAAAAAGGTCGCCAGGATTATTACTGATGCCTATGATTACGGGTAAAAGTTTGCGATGTATGTTCAACGCATGTAGGGCACAAGTTGATCACAATCTGTTTGAGGTCGTTTCGGAGGATGATGAAATTACTAGTGCTTTGGGGGTATATCTAAATTGTGGGTTGGCATTTTTGGAGAGGGAGTTGATTGGACGTGCGAATCTTGGGGATGGGGCATTGAAAGTGGAGGGTATAGACTGGAAACGTACTCTCGTGCCAAATACAGGGATTTTGAAAAATATCAAAAAGCGTGCTGAGGGGGCATTTGACAAAGTTGCCAATAGGGCAATAAAGCCCATTAGCAAAGAAGTCAAGAGTAACGACAGGACAAATTTTGAGGCAAAGGTACTGGGATCATTAGGGATTGAAGCGGAGCTGGCAAACAATGTTTTAGAGGCAGTAGTTGAGCTTGTCAGGGAGCGACATTTGCTGCCGAAGTTGCGGACGGTGAAGAAGAAAAGGCGTGTTGAGCAGGATTTGGGGAAGTTGAAGGAAGAGGTGACGGAAGAGATTTTGCCAAGTGGGGTAAAGAGATTTCCTGATGCGTATGTGAAGGTGAGCGCAAAAACAGAGTGGGAGGAGATAAGCATAGCAGCGGAGAAAATAAAATTAGGTGAAGCGGGTATTGGAGTGCAGGAGATTTGCGACGGAGACGGAAACCATGTCATGGAAGTGGGTGAAGAGGCAAAAGCAAAGTTTATGGTCTATGCAAAGAAATCAGACGAGCACATTGTAAAGATTCCAGAGAAGATAACCATTGTCAAAAAGGCGGTGCAGAATTTTGAGATTGAGGTAAGGGAAATAAGATCCAAGCTATATATAGCTTTTATGGAGAAGTGTGGCGATCATTCCATGTCGGAGAATCTTGCGAGGCAGGTTTGTGAAGAATTCGGTTTGCCGGATTTGAGGTAACAAAGTTAGTTAGTAAGGGGAGCAAATAGATGGCGAATCTTTCCCTGAAATTTCACTTGAAAATTAACCGTTTTTTGGTATAATATTCGTCGAACTAATGGCCGTTCACTTGTGCCGGCGAAAGCTGGTATAATTCGCAGAAAATAGAAAATTTATGCCATAGGTATTTATGCCTTGGGTACTTGTGCCTGCGAAAGCAGGTATAGTCAATCAGAATGGGGGACCCCATCAATGCCCACAAAATTGCCTGTATTCTGTATTTCTGCGAGATACGAGATACACAATGTGCAATACAAGCCGGCATTCAACATCAACCATCCAGCTTTCAGAATTCAG
>CAYSLN010000174.1:0-4775 GCA_964431825.1 uncultured Pirellulales bacterium
ATAGAATATCTACCGGCGTTGGAAGTAGTTAGCCTTTATCCAGTTGAAGTTTAAAATAATGTGGAGGGCTATAAGGCAAAGAAGTATTGCTCCGCCGATTTTGTGAAGAGGCCCAAAGGTCTTAAGCGAGAGATGCTCGCGAAACAATACCGTTATTGCCTGATTGATAAAAAACAGGAACAACACCGGATTTAAGATTTTAAAGGCAGTGTTTCTTCTCATGATCGTTCTACCTCGATAAAAGAGTAAAAAAATAGGATGTTTTAGCTAATTATAACTCTTTGAACGGTTGTTGAACAGCGGTTAGCAGGATGAGATTGCCGTGGCCCTTGGCTTCGCCGGGGCAAGCGTGACACACATCGAGCATTTACTTTGCCAGGAAACCCTTGATTTAGGTTTTATAAATAATATAATTTTATATCGTTGGAGCAGAATATATTAACATCAATGAAAAAGCGGCATCAGTACTAAAGATGAGCGAAAGGTTCACTCTTGGCAGTAAATGCTACGGAGAAGGAAGAGGAAAAAAATGCAATTTTCTAATTCTTTTAAGAGCAGTTTGGCATCTCTGGTGGCGGTTATCACTATTAATGCAACTTTTTGCTCTACAGGCTGGTGAGATAAAATCGACCGCTCCGGTTCTAACACTACCTGTGGGCGGGTGAGCCGATGAAATCACTGGCGCCTTAGTGTCTCGTTTCACAGGACAACCATTGACTAAGTAGCTTGAGGGCAGAGAATAATGGATTTTCACCATGACAGGAGTATTTCCCGTTTGACAGTTTTTTCCCGCTCGAATCGATTCGCGGCTACTGTGGTGATTGCTGCAATTTTAGTCTGCTGCTGTTGCTTCTGTGCTCGCTCTGCAGCGGCTCAGCAAAGCGTGGGCATCATTGGTACAGAGCAGCAAGGCGCTATTCGTTCTGCACTTGTCGGGGAGTGGGTTTGCAATATAGGCCACAGTAAGGTTGTCTTCAAACTCACGCCGGAGGGAGATTTCAGTCTCGGCGGTCAGAAAGGTCAATACGCGCTGGAATCAAACACGGTCAGGCTCAAAACAGATACATCGGAAGTCAGCTATCAGTTCGAGCTGACCGCCACCGAGCTTACGCTTTCAAGTGGTGATCTCACACAATCTTTGAAATTCGCCAGGAAGAAAAACTTTGGTGACTATGAGGACTGGCTCTCTTACCTATCCCCAAAATCCTTAACGTCCAAATTAAAACGGATAGCAGTGATAATCGCGATTGTTGTGTGCTGCCGAATAGTGCTGTTATTTTTGCGTTTGAGTATCCATTTTATCATTTACTTCGACCGGGGACCATTAAAGTTTATTTACCGTCATCACAGGAGTCGTACAATGACAATGTATTCCTTGTTAATCAACGTGTCCAAATATATTGTCTACCTCGCTAGTATCGGTTTTATTCTAAGCGAGTTGGGTGTCAACTACACCGCTTATCTAGCCTCTCTGTCCGTGGTCGGCCTTGCAATAGGCTTTGGATCACAAGGTTTGGTGCAGGACATGGTCACAGGATTCTTCATAGTTTTCGAGGAGCAGTTCAACGTTGGAGATATGGTGGAAATCCCGCCCCACGTCGGAATTGTACAGGAGTTAGGGCTCAGGATGACCAGGCTGCGGAACTATCTTGGGCAGAAAGTGGTCATTCCAAACCGTAATATTGCCACAGTCGGCAACTATATCAAAGGCTCTCAACACGTCAACATTGATGTGGCGGCAGTAAACCGAGAGGCTGCCGAACAGATAAAATCCCACTTACTGCAAATTATTGAAGAAATCGGTAGTCAGTTCGAGGAAGTCATCCTTTCAACACAGAAAACAGCTGAAATCATTTCTCTTTCAACTGATGAGTATTTTACGCGCGTATCTCTGGCCATTTGGCCTCAACAGCAGTGGATTATAGAGCAGGAAACAGTGCCGCGAATAAGATTGGTTCTTAAAAGCAAAGGTTTTGATATACCAAACGACAGGGTAGTTGTTTTTTATCACCCAAGAGAACAATACTCACCTGGACCCCGCAAACTTGCCAAGAAAAGCAGCAGCAAGACCCGGTCAAATGTAAAAAAGGAGTCTGAGCGGTCGGCCGGTTAACCGACCGATGTTTTTACGATGATTTTGTCTTGTCTTCTTGTTGTTCGAAGAGTTCTGGTTGGTCGGGTGGGGCTTTCTTTTTGTGGTATTTTAAACCTAAATGATTGCAGGCTTGTTTTGTGATTTCTCTGCCTCGTTTGGTTCTGCGGACGAAGCCTATCTGGAGCAGGTAGGGTTCGACCACATCTTCGAGGGTGTCTCTTTCTTCGCCGAGAGTAGCGGCGATGGCTTCGATTCCAGCCGGGCCGCCATCATAAGTGTTGACCAGCGCGCGGAGGAAGGCCCTGTCTAATTCATCCAGACCCAGTGGGTCGATTTGTTCCATTTTGAGGGCGCTTTCGACTATTTTTATGTTAAGGGTGCCGGAGCCTTTTACCTGGACGTAATCGCGGACGCGCTTTAGCAATCGATTCGCCACACGTGGTGTTCCGCGGGAGCGAGCTGAAATCAGTTCGAGGGTCCCATCTTCGCATTGTAATTGCAGGAGGTTTGCAGACCTTTCCAAGATAGCGGTCAGTTCTTCGCTGTTGTAGAAGTCGAGGTGATAGAGCATGCCGAACCTGCTGCGGAGGGGAGCGCTTAAAAGGCCTGCGCGTGTAGTTGCGCCGATGAGGGTGAAGCGCTTTAGGGGGAAGTTTATCGTTTTTGCGTGCATGCCGCTGTCGACGGTGAAGTCGACTTTGAAATCTTCCATCGCGGGGTAGATGAACTCTTCGACCGGCGTGCTGAGGCGGTGGATCTCGTCGATGAAGAGTACATCCCCTGTATTTATATTGCTGAGCAGGCCCATGACGTCGCCGGCCTTTGTGAGGGCGGGGCCGGATGAGCAGCGTATTCTTGAGCCCATTTCGTTTGCCACGACGTGGGCGAGGGTTGTTTTGCCGAGGCCCGGCGGGCCGTAGAACAAGATATGTTCGAGCGGCTCGGACCTTTGCTTGGCTGCTTCCATGGCGATGGCCAGTTTTTCTTTGACGTTTTGCTGGCCAACACACTCTGCGAGGAGTTTGGGGCGGAGAGAGAGGTTAAAATTCTCTTCCGCTTCGTTCAATGGTTGTCTGCTTATGGTTCTTCCTATTGCCATTTTCTATACTTCTATTCCCTGTTTTAGTCTGTATACGAGGGGCACGAGGGCCTCGGCCGATTTTATATCAGGGTGTCTCTGGCAGGCCAGCTCAATCAGTTCCATTGCCTCGTTTCTTTTTTCGCCCCAGGCGATGAGGATTTCGAGGGCCTCTGTCTGGAAGGGTGTGAATCTGACCTGCGTCGGGCCGGCGGGTTCGGCGCCGAGAGCAAAGTCACCGAGCTTGCCTTTTAGTTCGGCGATAATCTGCTGGGCCATTCTCTTGCCTACTCCGTCGAGTGTCATCAGTGTTTTGTCATCGCCATTTTCTATCGCAGCGGCTATGTTGGCTATGGGCATACTCAATGAACGCAGGCATTTTTTTATGCCCATACCTTTGACGCTGGTAAATTTGTTGAAGAAATCTCTTTCGCCAGTACTTAAAAAGCCGACCATTCTGGGTACGAGGTTGCCGCCCGCGGGTGTGCCTTCGTAATATTCCATTGTGCAAAGGGCGATTTCGGAGCCGAGTTTGTCCGAGAGGGCGTTTATGCAATAGCCCGGCAGCATTACTTGATACCCCACTGCCCCGATTTGGACCAGGGCGCTGTCGCTGTCGAGGTTGATTAGTTTGCCTTCAATTTTTGCTATCATCTTCGAGCATCGCTTCCAAGATTTCCGCAGCGTCTCTTACTACCTGCGAACAGATACTTCTGAAAAGCCCCTGGTTAGTGGCTTTTTTCATTCCTTTTTCGGTTCGTATATCGCAGCCAATCAGGTCAAGGCAATCGGTTGACTGATTTCTCCGGCAAAATTTTTCGGAGAACTCGATAATCTTATCGTAAGGTTTGTCTTTGCCCTGTCCGAATTTCAGACCTATGACCATGAAGGCACCCGTAACGGCCCCGCAGGTGCCTGCGATACGCATTCCTCCGCCGAAGCCCGATGCGATTTTAAAGGCCTGCTCAAACGGGATTCCAAGTTCCTGAGCGTATGTAGCGAAGATGGCTTGTGAACAGTTGTAACCATCTTCGAAAATTTCCACGGCTTTTTCGGCTTTGCTCATGTGAGGTTTTCCAGTAACTGGTTCGTGTTTGCGCAGCACAGTGCCGCGGCTATGGCGTCGGCGACGTCGTTCGGCTCCGGAAGCTCTGGCAAAGAGAGAATCGTTTGAATGGTCCGCTGGACCTGTTCTTTCGATGCCCTGCCGTTGCCGGTGATTGACTTTTTTATTCGCGTTGCGCTAAAGCTTTTGACCTCAATCGCTGCTTCTGCACATTTTTGCAGTATAACGCCTCTTGCATGTCCCATCAATATCGCTGTTCTCGGATGCGTGTAGTGGGAGTAGAGCTGTTCTACGGAGACGATATCGGGGGTGAATTTTTTTAACAGCGATTCTATGTCTTCGGCAATCTGGTTTAGCTTTGCTTCTATTGCCGAGCCGGCGTCTGTGCGAATGACACCTGCCTCGATTAACGCGTCTTTGTCGCGGCCTGTTTCCAGGCAGGCGTATCCACAGACCTGTAACCCCGGGTCGATGCCGAGTATTTTCATTTTCGTCTCCACTGGGTCGCGTCGGGTTTATCTTCCAGTACAATGCCT
>CAYSLN010000175.1:0-4763 GCA_964431825.1 uncultured Pirellulales bacterium
TAGAATAGATAAAGTCCTGTGCCTTCAATTCCCTGCCCTTGCCACCCTCAAAGCACTTGTCATCCTGAAAATAAACTCCTCTTTTGATTTTTATAGTATACGTCTGCATATCTTCACTAATTTGCGGCATCTCTTCAGCCAACAAAGGTATAATTTCATAAGGACGCTTGAGAAAGTGATACTGATACAAAGTCTCACAGATATGGCTGCAAACTTCCATTGAATCAAAGTCACGCAGCATCCCAGGGTCAAGTCCTGTTAACTTCCCGCTTGCGGGAATGCGAAGCACCATTTCGTTCGGTTCTGCCCCCGGCTCCCTGCCGCCGCAGCCCGCGAGTACAACAATTGCCCCCGTTACCACTATAGCTAAAAATTTCTTGCCGTAGTTCATACTTCAGCCATCCACTAAATACTATTTACTATTTATACTTTCTTTGATACGCAGCCCGCTTAGCCCCATCTATTTTATAGTACTTTGACAAGCCATATCCATAACTGTCCGGCCAATACGAATTAGGCTTATAATTCTCCACCCAATCGTGGTACATCACATAACAAATACGATGGAATACAAATGCACACGGCATATCTTCAACTACGATACGCTCAGCCTTTCCATAAAGCTCTATCCGTTCGTTGCTGTCGGCCGTCAGGGTTGCCTGTTCGTATATCTTATCGAATTCCGGATTCGAGTAGTGAGAGCTGTTCGGCCATGGCGAGTTCTTACTATAGAAAACCTGCAGAAAAGTTTCCGCGTCCGGATAGTCAGCTATCCAGCCCGCCTGATAAACCTGAACGCCTTTCGTGCGAAGTTTTTCAAGGTAAGTAGGCCAGTCCAGGTATTCAGCCTGGATGTTCAGACCAATCTCCGTAAATGACTTCTGAAGAAACTGTCCCATCTGCCGATAGGTTGTATGGGTTCCCTGTAACGTTAGCTTCATAGCCGGCAGCTCTCCACCGTGAATTTCCTGAGCCTCCTTCACCAGCTTTCTGGCCCTTTCGGGGTCGTACTTGGAATTCGATATCTCTTTAATTTTCGGGTCGTAGCTCTCCATAACCGGCGGTATAAACCCGTGCGCCACGTCACCTCTGCCATTATAGAACAACTCGATGAATTTTTCTCTGTCAATAGCATAACTCATAGCCAATCGCAACGGCTTATTGCTGCCCAGTACCGGGTCCTCCATATCGAATCCAACATAATACGTATCCGGCTCTTGAAATGCCGCCAGGTGAATATTTCTTTTTTGCATCTCCGGTGTCAATTCCCGCCCCATGCCTATAGCCTGGCCGAAGTTATCCTTCGGAATGCTCGTTATATCGATATCACCCTGCATGAACATAAGCCAGCGAGGCTGGTCCTCGGGAACTACACGCCAGATTATGCCATCGACAAAAGGCATCTGTTCGCCGGCATCCCGCAACAAACCCTTTTCCAGGTCCCCCGGCTCTCCTTCTGAAGGATAAAAATCAGCACGATAATTTGGATTCTTTACCGCTTCGATATAGCTCCCACGATTCCACACCTTCAACTTGAATGGTCCCGTCCCTACAGGATGGCTTACTATATCTTTGCCATAGTAATCGACCGCCTCCCTGGCAATAGGGGCGGTAGGAAGATAAGCCAACATCCACACAACCTGAGGCCAGAGTTTTTTCAGTTTTATAACAATAGTATAATCATCGCTCGCCGTTAACCCTTCAACATCACGCGAATAGTCCACTTCTGCTGAGCTCTCACAGCTTTTTGTATATTCACGAAACTCATCAAACCCAACTATCCTGTTGTCGAAAATCCACCACATCTTACTGCGGGTCTTCACATCGGCGATTCTTTTCCAGGCGAAAACAAAATCGCTCGCCTTCAACTCTCTGCCTTTACCACCCTCAAAGCAGGGGTCATCATGAAAATAAACTCCTTTCCGTATCTCTATTGTGTAAGTAAGTCCGTCTTTGCTTATCCGGGGCATACCTTCAGCAAGTTGTGGATCCAATTGATACGGACGCTTGAGGTAGTGATATTGATAGAGACACTCGAAAAACTCATTGCCAACCGCATGAGAGATGCTGTCCCCCATATTGGCAGGGTCTAAAACCTGCACTTTTGCATTAAGTCTGTGCTTGAGAAGATTTTCACTGGGACTCGCATCGGATGGGGACCTATCGCATCCGCCGAAAATTAATAACGCTGTACTAAATGCGATGCTTAAAAACTTCAACGCAAAATCCATTCGCGATAAGTTATTTATTTAATGAAATTATATTGTACTGTCTATGGACTCGTGCCTCTTGCGTACCCGGTCAACTATAATCAATTATCAACCTGTCCCGAGCTCTGTCAAAGGAGTCGGTTCTTCTGGTGGGTCCGGCAAAGCAAGCGGAGCAGTAAGTTTTCTGCCAGCTGCGTTCGTGCCGTAGTCAAACTCCAACCTCAACACAAGCTCACCCCTCTTTGTTTCATCCCCAAGCAATCTGTTGTGCTCCTGTAAAAGCGCTTGATAATCACCTCGCTCGATGGCCCTTTTTATGACTGTCTGAGGCCTTTCCAGGAGCTTTCCGAGACATTTGTCCTCCGTCTCGACCAGCACCGAAACTAAATAGTTCTTCTCGGTAGAACTTAAAACCTCCTGCCCCTTAATATATCTCTGAAACACATAAGAATATAACTGTGCAAAGCGGCGGGCAAATGCAACCTTGGAAGATCCCTCAGCCGCGATCTTGCTGTAGAGCAATTTCAGAATTGCTCCGTCCACAAGCTCATACTCCACCGTCCAGTCGACGTATCTCTCCATTCGCACATCAACTATCCGACCTAATAACTCATCTCCCTGCGGACCGTTTACTTCAACAGCAAACCTGGCCATCAAAGCCAGTATCTCAGGGCTGCCGCTCTCAACCAGTTTCTTAAGTTGCCCTATTATCTGCAGCACTAACGGCGAAATGCCCGTCTCCCCTGGGCTCAACTGCCCTATAACAGTGCTGTTAGTAACACATCGAACCGCCCAGTAGCGAATAATCTTATTCTCACTCTTGAGCAACTCAATAGCCAGATCTGTCAACCTGGTATCTTCTAAGCCGTCTATCAAAATCAAAAGATTAAGAATCACCTTGAATTTCTGCTCTTCCGGCAACCCCCCGGCCTGCTTAAGGCCCGAAGAAATGTGCTTATAAGATGACTCAGAAAACTGTTCAGCATATTGTCCCTGAGTGCTTTGCCTGCTCAGGATTATCGTCCGGGTCTTTGCTATAGACGTAAAGTCTCTGGTCCGCACCAATTCCTGCACCGCCTCAGCAAGAAAATTATCAATAACCTGTCTATCTTCGCTATCAAGCACCTCCTTATCACGTAATATATCAATCTGCCGGGTATTAATAGCAGCTTCGCTGCGTGAAATCACCGACAGAACCAAAAATGCCGCCAGAATAGCAGAAAACACCCATTTTAACTTCATCTTACAAATATCCCTGGAACTATACATCTTTCTGTGTTTTATCCAGCTTAACTTCAAAACGCGCTTTTGTCAAGCGAATTTGGGCCATGCCGCCCCTGCTAAACCCGTACTCGCTAAAATACATCTAAGTATAAATTGCGCATAAGAAAAATGCTAAACAGAGAAAACATCGGCATTATTGACTGACAGCAACAGACATATTGCGACACAATTTATCGGATACACAACAAAAATGTCCATCGTATGCAGAAAGCTGGATTCAAAGGCAATGTCAATCAATTCTATCAGTACCTGATTTTACCCTTCCAGCTCGTTTGTTGAGGTAATTCTCAGCGACCTTTTTGTCGCTGAAATCGAGTTTTCGGTCTCCGATTATCTGATATGTCTCGTGGCCTTTACCCGCTATAAGCACAATATCATCCTCGTCCGCAATTCTTATAGCTAACTCAATAGCCTTCCTCCTGTCCGGCTCAATCATAATAGATGTCCCTGCCTGCCCGGATTCCAGAGTCCGAACGAAACCGACGTCTATCTCGCTTATTATATCTTCCGGCCGTTCCATTCGTGGATTGTCACTGGTAACAATTACACAGTCGGCCAATTCTTCAGCAACCCTGGCCATACGTGGCCGCTTGGTCCTGTCTCTGTCTCCACCGCAACCAAAAACGACTATCAACCTGCCTTTGCACAAAGGCCTCAATGTAGCTAAGACATTCTTCAAAGCATCGTCACTGTGAGCATAATCGATAAATACCTGGCCCGGCCGCCGCCTGTCGCAACCCGAACATTCGACTTTCTCCAGCCTGCCGGGAACCGTTTGCAGAGATGATAAGCCCGCTGCTATTGTTTCCAAATCAAAACCGGCCCCAAGGCATAACCCGGCCGCCGCCAGATGGTTACTGACATTATGCCGGCCAAGCAAAGACGTCGTCACCTTCTGTTTCCCATCGGCATACGCTAAAACAAAAACCGTCCCGCTCAAATCCATCGTTTCTATATAAGCACTGATATCAGCACCGTTGGAAACCTTTTTGCCAACATTGTCAGCTTCTTCCTCGATACCATACCATAATACTTTAGCGCCGGTCTCCTTCGCGATAAGCTCGGCCTCCGGTGATTGTTTGTTCAACACCGCCACAGCGCCGGGCGAGAGACCCTGAAAAAGTTTCGCCTTTGCTGCCAGGTAATCTTCCTTGGTCTTATGGTAATCCAGATGGTCGCCGGCAAGGTTGGTGAACGCAGCGGCCTTGAAGTCGATACCCGCCAGACGCCTCTGGGCAAGGGCATGGCTGCTGGCCTCAATGACCATAT
>CAYSLN010000176.1:0-4687 GCA_964431825.1 uncultured Pirellulales bacterium
TCGGCTAAATATATCCGCAGGTTTACCATGTTAGAAGCCTTCCCGTTTTTATTAGTTAGTATGGCCGTAATTTGTAGAATTTCTAACTGGATGATACCGAATAAATCGAAATCAGCCCCCTACCTGACGCCATGCCCATCCCCATACTAAGTCTGCTTGCTCTACCCTTTACATCACAATTTATCGGAATTCGATGCTCTCCGCCCATCTCCCAGAAACTGTGCCGTCTCGGAAATCTCTTGTTTCTGCGGGTGGGGAACTCCAAATCCTGCTTTAAAAATATGCAACACTAATAAAACAATCGGGGCCTATGCCATTATCAGCATAGGCCCCGAATTAATGCGATACTTTCACTAACCATTCAGGTTAGCAGCAACACTCACCGTCACGGCCACATTTGCACATCATCAAACCATTCTTCTGCAAAAATGGCAAAGTCACTGAAGTTAACCGCTCTGGAGTTTTGTGCCTCAGCCTCGTATAACTCAGCTGGTGATGAAACCGGGTGATAATCGCTTACGCTGCCCAAGGTTCCATCCATAATGCTCAATATCCCAGCCTGCGACAGTGCCTTGTTGTATATTCGAACATCATCCAGCATACCATTGAAGGGACCATCCGGACCGGTATTATCTGAGTTGGCCCGCGCTCCAATATACACATTGTGTGTGCTCGGAGCTATCGATTTCCCTGCAGTAGTGCCGGCCACCACCTGGATCACACCATCCACATAGATTCTCTTCTCGCTGTTGGCTTTGTCATATACCGCAGCGATGTGAATCCACTGGTTAAGAGGCGGAGCTCCTTCAGTCACAACATCATTGCTGTCTACACCTCTCGTCGTAAAGCATAGGCTGTCGGTACTGTCTCTTCGCAGTTGCCAGCCTACGTCATCCTCACCGCGACGGCTAACCATGGCGTAGGACCATTCATCTGTCCAGCCAGTAATGTATGCCCAAAGCGCGATGCTGAAGCTGCCTGAGGGATTAAACATTTCATCGTCCCCGAGGTCCACATAGTCATTGACATCGGTACTGTTAAAGTCCAAAGCACCGCTCCCTATGTAACCAGTTACCCAGCTCGGGTCACCTACTATGTTTCCATCGTTGCCATAGGTGGAAGAATCAACAGCGGTCATGCCGGCACCTTCATCAAACTTGTACCAGGCTATCAAAGGGTCAGCGGTATAATCAGTAATGAGCCAGTCGGTTGCCATTGCATCAAGATCATCATGGTCAACATCGCAGTCATCGTCGAAGTCACCTACAGGTTGCCTCTTCGAAGGAACACACCTGGAAAGATACAACCTGATATCATCAAAGTATACCTTACCTGTGCCACCCAGTGTTGCATTACCCGCGTCACCGAACCCTATGGCGAGCGTGGTGACATTTGTTACTGCCCCAAAATCTGCCAGGTCAATATTCCATTCATGCCATAATGGCTCCCTTATATCATTCATATCGCCGTCGTATGGTACCTTGACGCTGTTTACCTTGACATATAACTGCTCAGTAGCATTAGCATCATTATTTGGATCGCCATAGAACCACAGTGTCAGTGCCCTCATATTCTCAGCAGTCCAATCCTGTGGAGGGTCAAATGTCCGTTCGGACTCTGAATAAAGGGCCTTGCCGGTTGAACCGTCGTTGGTATACCAATACGGCATAGACTGCCCACCGCCGTGAACGATAGTTGTCTCAACAATATCCGGATCAGGAGGCCAGTGGCCTACAGCCGAGCCGGTGTCGTTACCGGGATAGTATGGTGGAGGTTCTGGTGGCGGTTGACCATAGCCCATCCCGTCTTTCCACGTACACCATATCCGGTCTTGAACAGGGTCGTTCTTGTAGACCTCAAAGTCCTCCACTACAAGAAAATTACCCGTCGTAAAGCTCCAGACGGCACCTCTCCACAATCTATCGGGGTGAGCATCATTGACCTCATCGACTCGCCAGTAGTAGATTGTGTTCAATTGCAGGATTCCAGGGTCATAGCTGTTGACATCAACGTTAGTAAATGCAACGTTCGGGTCGCTGGCCAAATTGGCATCGTTGACCTCGTCAAAATCGGTACCAAAATACACGTTGTGTGTATCAGCATTCAATCCCGACGTCCAGCTAAGGATAGGATCTCTCTCTACATCTGTCGCGACGTTAGCCGGATTTGGAGCCAGGGCTCTGCTTGGTAGTGATAACACACATGCGGGAACAACTTCTCGCGATATGGACGGACTTTGCCAGCTTAATGATACCGTTGCCCCGGCACCTCCTTCGTAGTACTCCATTATAAGGGGCACCTTCTGCCCTGCAACAAGGTCGATAGTACCCGTATTTTCCGTAGAAGCATGATCTTTCCAGTCGTCGATAATCAACTCATCATTGACCCACAGTCGGACACCGTCATCAGTGACGGTAATAAACGTATAGGTTTCGGTAAATGGTGGCTCTAAATCAGTGGTCCACCTGATAGAAAAGCCATCATTGTTAATCAATGGATGCGGAGAACCATCCTGCATTGGAAAGTCTATTGCATAGTCAACACGGGTAAGTACCGGCTGGTCTGCGAGATCCTGGTTATTGTAGTATTCTCCTAACGCACCCATACTGGCAGTAGCAGTGGTAAAACTCCAGATCTCACCTGTATATACGTTCGCGTCGTCGTCTTCGTCAATCCTCCAATAGTAAGTCGTATCAAAGTCGAGCACGCCGGTGGCAAAGTTGGGTTCCTCAACAACACCCTGGTCTGTATCCCCAGTACCGTCGTTCACATCCTCGAAGTTATCACCGAAATACACATGATGCCTTACTGCACCTGCGCCCGCAGTCCATTCTAATAATACATTTGGATCGATGCAAATATCGCCATCGGCAGGAGTGGGATCAGAGGCAATCACGTTGAGAATAGTAAAGCTCCAAACATCACCTTTGTGAACGGGAGATCCACCTGTCTCGATCTCATCGATACGCCAGTAATAAGTCTTGCCAGTTTCTAGGTCGACAGGCGAATAAAAGTTATTTAGAACTGTGCCTTTGTCTGTGCCCCCGGTTCCTGCGTTCACATCTTCGAAAATTTCTCCGATGTACACGTGATGCGAAGCGACAGTATCTCCGGGAATCCAGCTAAGCAGAACCTCTGTTGTGCCGATTGTCGACTTGTCGTATGGGTCGGGTGCTGTGGCCTTATATTGGGGCTCAATCATCTCAGCATTTATCTCTTCCGCCGTCAAAGCCCGATTGTAAATACGCACTTCGTCGGCAAGACCATCCCAGTAACGATCTACCGCCTCAGGGTTGGTGCCAATACGTACGTTAGCTTCATTAGTACCTATGCCGGCAGTACTGGTGAGGCTGTTATTAAGCTCTCCGTCATAATATAGACGTATCGTTGCACCATCATATGTTCCGGCGATGTGATGCCATTCGTTGGCGCCAACTGCACCCTTAGGAGTAATTGAAGAGTTAGCAATCTGCCAGTAATTGATACCAAAGTGAAACGCTGACGCGGTTGCCTGGGTAGAAAGCCTCCAAGAGTATTCACCCTTAGCAACAACAGTCATATACGAAATTGTGATTGTCCTGAGATTTACCCATACGCCCACTGTAATTTCGTTGCCAACTTCAAGGCTCTCATCATCCCCGCAGTCAATGTAGTCGCCATCACCATCAAAATCCAGTGCGCCGTTTTTCCACCCCAGTACCCACTCCGGGTCACCCACTATTGTCCCGTCGTTGCCATAGATACTTGAGTCATAGGCGATCGTCCCGGATCCCTCGTCCAGCGTCCACCAGCCGACAAGATTAGGGTCTTGAGCATTGGCTACGCTCGGTAGAACCAGACCCAGCGCTAACAAAAAAGAGATTAAAAAAATCAACTTTCTGCACATAATAATTCCTCCTTTAAAAAGGGATAAAATAATAAAAAATGCTTGGCCACACACTAAAACGGTTATTATCTTGAAATAAAAAAAATCATCATTAACTTTTAATTCTTGTGGTATACCTGTATCGGCAACTTCCAGTAAAACAACCAATAAATTCGCCCCTCCACTGAATTACGTGTTTGCTCGACACCCTATTATAGGGTCTCTTCCTTCCTCCTTCCTCGCAAAAGCTCAATACGAACTGTTAACTGAAGTGTAAAACCTTGATTCTGGAGTTGCAAAGTTCACATCCTGAACTCTGCATCCTACACAACACACCAAATAGCTTCTCCTCCGTTAAAAACTATAGGGACTTACCGTCTCAAGAGGCCGGAATCAACAGGCCTCACAAGCTTATTTATATCAAATCAGTCGACGTCTCGTCAAGAAAAACTTACTTTAAGATTTAGGCCCTTTCCAAATAATCCCAAACAACGGAACGTAATTACCATGCAGACGAGATGAAGCAAAACCAAATGACCTCATACAATCTTTCCTGCTACGTCAAAATGCGTCGGGTGCTTCGTCATAATGCGTCAAAAATGGTTGGCCCAGTTATGCGTTTGTTCTACACCCTGACGTTAAACCTTAAGGACCAATCAAAACAACTGAAAATATTACGTTTCTATTTAGTATTTGAGCAGGTATAAAAATCTGTATTTGGGATATTGCCGTCTGTCGGTGGGGTCTGTATGATACCTCTTTGGCTATTTCAAACCTTGGTTTTACCCTTTTGCTTTATGACTTCACGGATTTCCCTGTTTA
>CAYSLN010000177.1:0-4645 GCA_964431825.1 uncultured Pirellulales bacterium
AGAGCTCTGGTTTTGTAAACCAGGGGTTGTCGGTTCGAATCCGACCGTTGGCTTTTGTGATTTTTCAATGTAAAGTTCTGCATTCGGATTTGACTATCCAGCCCTTTCAACTGACCGGTCAAATAAAAAAGGCCGGCTCATCGTGAACCGGCCTTTTTGGCAACATAAAACTATTTGGCTGCTATAGTGCTTTACCACCAGTGATTTGAAACACCATCACTGCGGGGAGCGTAAGCGACGAAGCAATCTTGATTCATCGAAAAACATGATTGCTTCATCCTGCTCGCAATAACAGCCTGTCAATCCATTGGTAGCAAGCCTTAGAATGCGTACTTGGCACTCAAGGTGGCCCAGGTTTCATCATCGTCGGCGTTGACGGAGTTATCCATTGTTATCTGATGATAAACTCCTGGAGTTAGGGTAATGTTGTAGCCAAGGTCAAAGTCTGTAGAGACGCCAAAAACGGCATTTGACCAGTCACGGTCTACACGGGCTGCCATGCTCGGATTGACGCCGTCGTTGTAAACTACTTCCGAGTGCAGATTAAAAATTTGCTCCGGAATCTCAGGGAAGAAGCCTGGCACAGGTAAGGCATAGTCAAGCATGAAAATATGCGCATAACCGGAGGCAAATCCACCTCCTGCCATCCCGCTTTCAGATGGCCACAGCTTGACGAGAACATAGGTTGGAACCAGGCCCTTTACCTGTAAAATTTTCGGACAGGAAAGAATCGCGTGCATCTCCTGCAGGTCCGCGACTTTGGTAGCCAATTGCGGATAATTGTAATAAACCCAGCCAACCCTGTAGTTTGTAGCATAAAGTTCGTCACCAAAGAGAGTGTTCTGGTAGTACAGCGTGTAGTCCCAACGTTCGCCGGCTTCAAATCCAGATGAATTGGCCCTGTGACCTACGGCACTGATTCCAAAGCCTGTCTGAAACAAATCCAGGTCAACAGATGCTTGAACGGCGCTCTTGTCTGCATAAACATCAAAGCCGCGCCAGATGTATTTACTTTGATAAGTAACGTCGACCACTCCATGCAGCTCACCTTTCATCCCCGACATTTCCTGGGCCTGCGTCAGGCCGGTTGCCACCAGTAAGAAGGCGACAGTTGATAAAAAAACTACGTGCTTCATCTCAATTTCTCCTTAAAAATACTTATTCAATTCCTTTTAAAACATTCTATGCAAACGTTATATTTTCATAAACCCCCAAAAGGCCTCTGCCATTACCATTTGCCGCTCTTTCTCATCTCGGCCTTGGGCAGATTATCGAGGTCTTTTGTGAATTTCTGCAAGTCCTCATCTGGTAGTTCGTAGTCAGTTAGCTTGCCGGACAGATATGCGTCATAGCCTGTCAGGTCCATCAGGCCATGCCCGCTATAATTAAACAGAATCACTTTTTCTTTGCCTTCTTCTCTGGCTTTTACAGCCTCGTCGATAACGGCGGCGATTGCGTGACTTGTTTCCGGTGCACAGATTGGCCCTTCGGTGTGGGCCCAAGTCAAAGCGGACTCGTAACAACTATTCTGGTGGTAGGACCGCGGCTCAAAAAGGCCCTCAACGATACACTGACATACCAAAGGAGCCATTCCGTGATAGCGCAGGCCGCCGGCGTGGATCGGTGGCGGAATAAAGGCATGACCAAGAGTATACATCGCCAAAAGCGGTGTTGTGCAGGCCGTGTCGCCAAAGTCGTAATGGAACGGTGCCCGCGTCATGGTTGGGCAGGCCGTTGGTTCAGTCGGAATAATTGTGATATCTGCACCATTGATTTTATCCGCGGTAAACGGGAAGGCCAGTCCCGCAAAATTGCTTCCTCCCCCGGCACAGCCGATGACGATATCCGGTAATTGCTCACCGGCGAGTTCCAACTGCTTCTTTGCCTCAAGACCAATTATTGTCTGATGCAGCAGGACATGGTTCAATACGCTGCCTAATGAATAACGGGTCTGCCCCGTTTTGTCGGTAACCGCATCTTCAATTGCCTCGCTTATCGCTATGCCTAAGCTTCCGGGTGTATCCGGAATTTCTTGCAAAACCTTCCTGCCTGCATTTGTTTCGGAGCTTGGGCTTGCGATGCAGTTGGCACCCCAAACGTTCATCATAATCTTGCGGAAGGGTTTCTGGTCGAAACTTATTCTTACCATGTAAACCTTGCATTCGAGGCCAAGAATTTTACAGGCAAAAGCCAGGGCGCTGCCCCATTGGCCGGCACCGGTTTCAGTTGTCAGCTTTTTAATGCCAAACTCCTTGTTATACCAAGCCTGTGCGACAGCAGTATTGGGTTTATGGCTTCCCGGCGGGCTACAGCTTTCATCTTTGTAATAGATACGCGCCGGAGTTTTCAAATGCTTCTCAAGATATACAGCCCTTTTCAAAGGTGCAGGCCGCCATCGATATAGGATATCGAGTATTTCTTCCGGAATATCTATCCACCGCTGACTACTGACCTCCTGCTCTATCAAGTTCATAGGAAATACGGGCGCAAGCATATCGGGGGTGACAGGCTTTCCATCCGGACCAAGAGGCGGAAGCAGTGGTGTTGGTAAATCCGCTGCCAGATTGTACCATTGGCGGGGAATATCACTTTCTTTTAGTTGAATCTTTTGCTCCATATTTCATTCCTCAAGCAAACCATCTTTTCTATTAAGATAACACGCACTAAATGCTGTATAGAACATTGACAGCCTGCTGTCAAATAAATTTGGTCAAATTTCCCTATATTGTTTTGTCGGTATATATCGGACCAAGACGTGACACACTTTCTTGTAGAAGGTTCATAACTTGCCCTAAACAAAGAGTTTTAATATGTTTTTTGAATCCAACTTCGTTGGTTCAAATCTTGCTCCCGGCCTTACAAAAATGGAAAACTCACTGCAGAGGAGTATTTATAAAGAGAACAAGACAAGATAAACTCTGCGGCAAAAGACAAAAAACAAGTTAGAAGACTATTGCTGCGTAGCCGACACTATCCTGGCTCGTCGTGCCCATTTCTCGGCGCATCACTTCGTTACTGTTTGTATGTGCGAGCAACAAGCCTTGCTCGGTGCTGAGTTTTTTTGCTGTGGCAACTGCTGCGGCTGCTGCGCCGGCGCCGCAGGCATTGCAGTTCTCAGCGGCGCTGGCAAGCAAACTCTGTGGCTCAAGCTTCAACGCCGATTCGATAAACTCCTGGTCGTTGACCTCGCTGGCCCACTGCAGGGCTTTTGCACCTGTTCCCATCGGGGTAAAGCCGTAGCGCGGACCATAATGGGTCAAATCAGTCGAGCCGATACAGACGATTTTTTTCTCATCTGATGTCATGATATCACCGAGGGCTTCACCCAATGGAATCGCCTGCGGACTTGGTGGGACCAGGATTGGTAATATCTGTGCCTTGGGGAATAGATGCTGTATAAAGGGGACTTGTACTTCGATGCTATGCTCGCGTTTATGAGCTAAAGAGTCACTAACGACTAATTTGTTAGACAGCAGATAATCGGCAATCTGTTCATTAATTGGCGCGTTGCCGAGTGGTGTTTCCCAAAAGTTGCTGTCGTCGACAGCCGGTGCGGGGCCGAAGTAGCCGTGAGCAGCTCCGAATACTACAAATGTGTCAACTGTTTGATTCTGCTGCTTTATGGCGGAAAATACCAATGCAGCCAGGCTGCCGCTGAATGTCCAGCCGGCGTGCGGAACAATGCCGGCAACTATTGTTTCGGGCAACGATTCAGTTGTTGGCGCTGCTTTGAGACACTGATTGATTTGGTCTATACAGCTACTGCGCTGGCCCGGATAAAACTGACCTGCAACAATAGGTTTTCTCGTTTGCATTTGTGGCACTGACCCATTATTATAATGGTACAGTTTGGAATTCCGAAATATTGTAACCTTTTGAGAACAGAAAACAAATGGTATCTGAAAAAACAGCTACGGTGGCTGTGGTAATGGGGTCGGACAGCGATATGGAGGTGATGCAGAGCTGTATCGAGCAGCTCCGGTATTTTGGTATTGAGCCGGTGGTTAGGATAATCTCGGCGCACCGGACGCCGGAAATAGCCGCGGATTTTGCTGATAATGCTGCTGGGGATGGGATAAAGGTTATTATTGCCGCGGCGGGGATGGCGGCTCATCTGGCAGGTGCACTGGCTGGGCGGACGAGGTTGCCGGTTATCGGGGTGCCTTTGGTTTCTGCAGGTGGATTAAAGGGGATTGATGCGCTTTTGAGCACGTTACAGATGCCGCCGGGTGTGCCTGTGGCGACTATGTCTGTTGGGAAGGCAGGGGCGAAGAATGCGGCGGTTTTCGCCGTGCAGATACTGGCACTGGGGGATAAAAAGCTCTGCGAAAAGCTGGTTCAGTTCAAAAAAAGCCAGAAGGATAAGGTGATAGAAAAAGATTCTGCACTGCAATAGAGGCAGGAATTTAGGCCAGTGAAATTTAAGACTGGGATTATCTGAAATTGGGGGAAAATCCGGATTTTTGGGTTTTTTCATAGGAGGGGTTGGGGTGGTTTTGGGCGCCTAAGCAGCGCGGACTGCCCAGATTGGCAGCGAATGTTAAGATGGGGAGGTCGCTGGAGGGTAAAGAGTCAATCAAGAACGCAAAGGTGTTGTAAAACAGGGGGCGAAAGTGTGTAAAAGTTTGTATTTTTTTGTATAAGT
>CAYSLN010000178.1:0-4640 GCA_964431825.1 uncultured Pirellulales bacterium
CTTTTGCAGCTCAATGTTTGCATCACAAACGGCTTTTCTGAGTTTCTCATACATGCTTGGCTATTTGGATGTTACTCGGTCTTTGATGTTCAGCAGCTCTTTCATCACATTTGCCATTTTGCCCGAGAAGCTGTCCAGGCCAAAACCATCATGCAGCTGTTTGTAGAGTCCGTATAGCTGTTGGTAAACTTTATGATTTTCGGCGATGGGTTTATAGGTGGTCTCTTTAACAGCACACATAGCAGCTTGGGCATCAATGAAATTGTCGTAGCCACCCGTTTTTTTGCCGGCAACGACAGCTCCGGCTATGCACGCGCCAAGTGCACAGCTCTGGGCTGAACGCGATATCTTCATTTCTCTCCCCGTTACGTCGGCGTATATCTGCATCAGTAGGGGATTTTTTTCGGCGATCCCACCGCAGTTTATTACTTCCGAAACCTTAACTCCATATTCGTCGAACCTGTTGATAATGGTGAGGGCGCCAAAGGCTGTTGACTCGATCAATGCTCGGTATATTTCTTCCGGTCTTGTATGCAGCGTCTGGCCCAGCAATAGCCCTGTCAGTCTCTGGTCAACAAGTATTGTTCTGTTGCCATTGTTCCAGTCGAGCGCTAATAAACCGGACTGTCCCGGCTTTAGCACAGCGGCCTTTTCGGTAAGAGCTTCGTGAGAGCCTGTCTTTTTACCACCTGGCTGAATGTAGTTAACAAACCAGTTGAAAATATCTCCTACTGCCGATTGGCCCGCTTCCAGGCCAAGATAACCGGGTAAAATAGACCCATTGACAATACCGCATATTCCGGGGATATCCACAAAGTTGTCTCTGGGTTCAGCTACAAGCATATCGCAGGTACTGGTACCAATTATTTTAACCAGTTTGCCGGGTGCAATGCCGGAGCCGACACCACCTAAGTGAGCATCGAAAGCCCCTATAGCAACAGGGATTCCTTGTGGTATGCCCAGCTTATCTGCCCATTCCTTTGTTAAATTACCCGCTGCTTGATCAACTGCGAAAGTGTTATCACTTAGAGTATCGCGCAGTCGGCCGAGCTTCGGGTCAAGCTTGGAAAGAAAATCCTTGGCAGGATACCCGCCCCAGCTGTCGTTGAACATCGCCTTGTGACCTGCTGCACATCGACATCGTTTAAGCTTATTCGGCTTATCTGTCCCCGTCAGCAACGCGGGCAACCAGTCCGCATGCTCGACCCATGTATAAGCGGCGTCAAAAACCTTTGGGTCAACTCGAAGGCAATGCAGAATCTTACTAAAGAACCACTCCGACGAATATGTTCCACCGCATTTGGCAAGATATTCAGGATGCTCTTTCTTGGCAAGTTCGGTAATCTCAGCCGCCTCTGCATAACCGGTGTGGTCCTTCCACAGCCAGGCACACGCATTAGGATTGTCTTTGAATTCGTCTAACATACTCAGCGGTATGCCGTTTTCATCAACAGGAATTGGTGTCGAGCCTGTTGTATCGACACCAATTCCTATGATTTGACTTGTATCGAAATTTTTGTCGGCTTTTTTGGCCTGAGCAATTGCCGACTTGATACTAACCTCGACACCCTTTATGTAGTCGGCAGGGCTTTGCCTTGCTAAGTTATGGTCGGCCGAATCGAGTATGATACCTGCTTCGCCCGTCTCATACTCATGTACGAATGTACCAACCTCATTGCCGTTGGTAATGTCAACTATCAAACACCTAACGGAGTTAGTTCCATAATCTAAGCCAATTGTATAAGGCATGTTTCGTCCCCTCCTAACCTGTGAAATAGATATAGATTGCTACGATAATCGCCATGAGAAGTATTGATAAAATCACATCTCCGTATGTCCAGCTTGCTCGTGACTGCTTCCGGTCCTCCGCCGTGACAGTTCCGTAAGTCAGTCCCGTGATTTTTTCGTAAGATGGCGCTTCGCTCAGATAACTGACTATAACCATGACCGCTACACACACTACAAAAATGAATAAACTGTAATACTGGAAAAAGATGTTGTTCATAATCCAAAGGAATGATCCCTCGGTATAACTGAAGTTATCAAATAGTGTGACCGGCGTATCTATCGCCATACGAACCAGACCCAAAGCAAAGCCGACAATCAATGCCGACAAACATCCTTTGGAATTCAGTCTTTTGAAGAACACCCCGAGGAAGAATACCACGAAGATCGGCGGAGCAAGATATGATTGTACTCCCTGCAAATAATTATATAGACCTTTGCCGCCTCGGATGACCGGAATCCATAACAAACCAATTAATATCATAATCGCCATGGCTACACGACCGGTCCACACAAGCTTGTGTTGAGAAGCTTTGGGACGCAGTTTGGTGTAAAAGTCCATTGTGAACAGAGTGGAAGATGCTGTGAACACACCGGAGAGCGAACTCATCAGGGCTGCCAACAAACCGGCAACGACAATTCCACGCACACCGACAGGCAGAACTGTCATTACCAACAATGGAAAAGCTTTCTGAGCTTCATCCCGGATCACTTGCCCCTGAGAATCGAATATGACCTGTTGAATTCCATCGATTTTCCCGCTTTTGGCCAGGGCAAAGCAAATCATGCCGGGTACGATGAAAAGAAAAACCGGCAGAAGCTTGAAAAAGGCCGCACAAATCGAGCCCCTTCGGGCCACTTTTTCATTCGGTGCTGTTAAAACACGTTGAACGATATACTGGTCTGTACACCAGTACCACAAGCCAATGATTGGTGCACAAAATAGCATCCCTAACCAGGGGTAGTTATTATTGAAGTACCAGGCCATACGACCCGATTCCCTTACCGGAGCCCAGGTACCTTCAATACCCGCAGGTACCAGTGGCTTCCAGAGATTGAACATATCCGAGCCGGCTACTTCATATAGTTGCCCCCAGCCGCCTAAAGCTTTAAGACCGAAATAGGTCACTAAAACCGAACCTATCACAAGAATAATCGCTTGAGCAGTTGCAGTATAGGACATCGCCCGCATGCCGCCGAGAATGGTATAAACACCGGTCAGCACAATTACAAGAATCGACCCTATCCAGAAACTGTCCAATCCCATGAAATTGAGCTCGGGCATCAGTGCGCTGAATACGATACCTCCGGCAAAAATACCGACAGCGATTTTTGTAAAAATATAGGCTATAAGCGAGATCATTGACAATACCCAGCGGGCTGTCGGTGAGAATCTTCTCTCCAGAAACTCCGGCATGGTAAAAACCAGCGCTCGTGAATAAAACGGCACGAAAACCCACGCCAGAACTAACAGACACCAGGCATGAAGTTCATAGTGGGCCATGGCTACACCATCTGTACATCCCGAGCCTGCCAAACCAACTACGTGCTCCGAGCCGATGTTGGAGGTGAAAATCGCCGCTCCTATCACAAACCATCCAAGGTTCCGTCCTGCAAGGAAGTAATCGTCGGCTGTATCCTTGCTTTTGAGGATCACCCACCAGGTAATGCCCAGAAGAATGGCGAAATACCCTCCGAGTACCAACCAGTCTAATGCTTCAAAGTTCATTTTCTGTCCTTTCCATGCTTTAGACAATCCCGTGATTCATACAAAGCCAACCTCAATTTTAACAAGATTTTACTGTTGCGTCACTTGTTTTCAAGTGAGTTTTACAAAAGTTGGCCTGTTTAAGAAAAAAAACTCACAGCAGAAATCACAGGGCAAATCACGAAAAATGCAATTCGATAGTGTCTTTGTCGTTTAGTATGTGATTTCTTTGGGCGTTTTGCCCATCGTAGACGTCAGTACCCCAGATTCTGGCGAATCTTAGTTTTTCCGCTAATTCTCTGTGAATGGCCATCGCGAGGTCCATAACGGTTGAGCCTGTTGGTAGCGTGAAGGGGTCATTCATATCGGCGGGTTTACCGGGTGGTTTGGAATAGATACGTATAATATTTAGTAAACTAAAAAGCGTCTCAGTTAGCTTCTCAAGTCCGATACCGGCTTCGGCCGAGACTTCCACAAATTCAAAGGGCCGTTTGCATATTGTTTTCAGAGTTTCAAGAGCGCCCGGCTTTGCGATGTCGAATTTAGTACAGATGCAAAAGGCCCTTTTGCCAAGGACGTTACCGTGCTCATCGAAAGCATCTGTTTCGGCGCCGACGAGTAGATTTCTTGACTCAAGAAAATCCAGACAAATCTGCAATTGCTCAACGACGTCGGCGGACAGGTCGATGCAGATAGCAATCACGTCACAGTTGCGATACGTTCCGACCTGACCAGGTGCGATAAAGTCGGCGGTAATAGGTGGCATGTCAACGAGCTGAATCTGGACGTCCTCGAATTTTACCATCCCCGGCACCGGCCCGCCTGTTGCAAACGGAAAATCAGCCACATTGACCTTTGCATTAGTAAGTGCTGCGACGATGGAACTTTTACCACAATTCGGTGCTCCCAGCAGAACCACCTGCCCTGCCCCGCTCCGCGGAACGTGGAAAATGTCAACGTGTTTACCGCCTTTTTTTTGTGTTGCGACTTCTTTAAGCTTGCTCAGTTTGCGGCGAAGGTCCGCCTTCAAGTGGTCGGTCCCCTTATGCTTGGGCATCACCGCTAACATCCGCTCGAGCGCAAGAATCTTCTCATCGTTCGTCGTAGCGGTTCTATACCACTGCTCGGCCTTAAAATATTCCGGTGT
>CAYSLN010000179.1:0-4628 GCA_964431825.1 uncultured Pirellulales bacterium
AGCTTTACAAAGAGCAGGGCGCCTCGCCGATTATGGGTATGCTGCCGATGATGGTGCAGATGCCCATCTGGATTGCGTTGTGGAGCGCCGTTTATGCCAGTATCGATTTGCGTGGTGCCGCATTCCTCCCGTTCTGGATTACCGATCTTTCCGCCCCGGATGCACTGGTTAGATTTACAACGATAACCCTGCCTTTATTGGGCTGGAAGATAGAATCGCTGAACCTGCTGCCGATTATGATGGGTGTGGCGTTCTATTTGCAGCAGAAGCTTATGCCATCTCAGGCCTCCAGCTCGACAAATCCACAAATGGCTCAGCAGCAAAAAATGATGATGATTATGATGCCACTGCTGTTTCCACTGATGCTATACAAGGCACCATCGGGGGTGAATCTGTATATTATGGCCAGTACCTTTGCAGGCGTTTTCGAGCAATACGTCATCAGAAAACACATTCGTGAAAAAGAGCAAGCCGAATCAAAGGGTTTAGTTTCAGTGACAAGCAAGACCGGTGGCAAAGTCAAGAAGAAGAAACCCAAGCCGTTCTTCAAGAACATGTAGTGTACAATCTTAATGATACCATCGTAGTGGTCAGTTCTCCGGGTCTGGGGGCCAGTACGATTGTTCGCATAACCGGGCCCCGTATAATCGAGGTCTGCAATGAGATTTTCAACCCCCGTATCACGCTGAAGACAAACGGCATTGTTGGCGGTAGTGTTGCCATCGACGCCGAGCTGAAAGTTGATGCAAAGCTATATCTGTTTTTCGCGCCGAACTCCTATACCGGCGATACGCTCGCAGAACTTCACCTCAATATAAGTTCGGCTGTTACCGAATCCCTGATAAGCAGCCTGTTGGGTAGGGGCTTAAGAACAGCCGGGCCCGGTGAATTTACAGCAAGGGCATATCTCAATGGCAAAATTGACCTTGCCCAGGCCGAGGCTGTAAACGAAATTGTTGTCAGCTCCAACAAGTTTCAATTAGCCGCGGCTGAGAAACTCCTCAGTGGACGATTGGCCGAGATTATTTCAGAAGCGCGCTCGGCAATGATGGACTCTCTAAGCTTAATCGAGGCGGGGCTGGATTTCAGCAGTGAAGATATCGAACTTCAAACCAGTTCACAGGCAATTGAACGACTTCTCGATATAAAAGTCAAGCTCGAACAGCTGCTTTCTCAACAGTATAGATACGAACTGGTAATTGATTTGCCCTCAGTGGGAATTGCAGGCGCGCCTAATGCCGGAAAGAGCAGTTTGCTTAACAGGCTGCTCGGCCAGGAAAGAAGTATCGTATCGCGCCATCGCAAAACCACAAGAGATGTACTGACCGGCCTGCTAACGCTGGCTCACTGCAAATGCGTACTGTTCGATTGTGCGGGTCTGGTAACCTCCGCAAACAATATACTCGAAGAACTCGCACAGCAGGCAGCTATAGAGGCCCTGCGGAACAGTTCGGTGGTTGTGTTTTGTTTAGATATATCAAAAAGGAACTGGGCTGAAGATGCTTCAATACGCCGGCTTATAGAGCCGAAAATTTTAATACCGGTTGCAACAAAATCCGACCTGCTTTCGAAAAAGACTTTAGCCACCCACCTTGCCGGGTTAAACGAATTATTCGGCGCCGAGTTCTTGACAATCTCCGCGAAAACAGGTGCTGGTTTAGAGCAGTTACGAGAGGCAATCGACAGAAAGATAACCGAACTGGCGACAGGTATCGCAGAACACCGACAGATATATGATATGCCGGATACGAAGCACGAGGTTGCCCTTACTACCCGGCACAAACAGGCTGTCACCGAAGCGACCGAGAACATAAACGAGGCCATCGATGAACTTAAAGCCGACAATGATGAGGTTGCCGCAATGATGCTGCGGACCGCCTACCAGGCCATTTCCGATATTGAGCAACAGCCAATTGATGAGCAGGTTCTGGATAATATATTTTCTCGCTTTTGCATCGGGAAATGAGTTCGGACGGTTACATAGTTATCCAGCTCTGTATTTAAATGATTTGGCAGCACTCTTTGACTTTAACAAACTTTACTCTAACGGCCAGTCCGCCGGGCGGCAGTCGAGCCAATAGTCGGTAAAGATATCGTAATCTTTCAAGTCGACTTTATTACTGTCATCCAGGTCGGCCCAAAGGCCGGTGCCTTCATGGAGCCACTGTTCGCAGAATACCAAAAGGTCATCGAAACCAATTAATACACAACGCGGCTTGACCTTTACGGCAATATCCCTGTCAAAATCAGGAAGGTTAATAATCAATTCCTCGTTCTGGACCATCGGTCAGGTTGTGGACTGCTTTCTGCGTAATATTGAAATGATTAAATATTAGCGAATACTTACCGGCCGGGACACTCGGTCACTTTTGGATAAGCAAATAAATCGTCTTAAGAAGTGCCGGGCTTACTTCTAAATAGTGTAAGCCGGGGTGGGTAGTTGATTTTGGACTATTGAATTTTTTCCCAGCCTCAAAAACTTCAAACTACCTTGCCCCGGCTTTTCCCACAGCTATGCGGTTTGTACTATGTTTATTTTAATAAGGAGCCAAAAACCGTTTCTTAGCTTCGGTTAATCGTCTTTAGCTTCAAACTCGGCGTCTATCACATCATCGCCGCCTTTTCTCTTGACCTCGCCCTCAGGCGGTGGGGCCTGCTCAGCCGCCTGGCCCGATGGAGCCGAAGTTGCCTGCTTCTTGGCGGCCTCTTCATAGAGCACTTTGCCAAGCTCCTGGCCGGCATCGCCGAGGTTATCAATAGACTTTTTCAACGCATCGGCATTTTCGCCCTTCATTGCCTCTTTCAAATTGTTGATTGCACTTTCGATTTTGCCGCGTGTCTCAGCAGAAACCTTGTCGCCGTGTTCCTTGAGCGTCTTTTCTGTTGAATAAACCAGCTGGTCAGCCTGATTCTTCAAATCAACAACTTCTCTCTTCTTCTTATCTTCCTCAGCGTGGGCATCAGCTTCCTTTGCCATCTTCTCAATCTCCTGCTCGTTTAGACCTGAGCTGGATTTAATCTCGATGGATTGCTGTTTGCCTGTACCGAGGTCCTTTGCCGAAACGCTCAAAATACCATTGGCATCAATATCAAATGCAACTTCTATTTGCGGAATACCTCGCGGCGCCGGCGGTATTTCAGCAAGCTGGAACCGTCCGAGCGTGCGATTATCACGGGCAAACTCTCTCTCGCCCTGCAAAACGTGGATATCAACTGTGGTCTGACTATCCGCAGCAGTCGAGAAAATCTCTTTTTTGCTGGTCGGGATAGTGGTATTGCGTTCAATCAATTTCGTCATTACTCCGCCCAGTGTCTCAACGCCCAGCGAAAGCGGTGTTACATCCAGAAGCAAAATGTCTTTAACGCCCGCATCGCCCGCCAGAACCGCCCCCTGAATGGCGGCACCGAGTGCAACGACCTCATCAGGGTTAATGCCTTTATTCGGCTCTGCTCCGAAGATTTCCTTGACGATTTCCTGTACCTTCGGAATTCTTGTCGAGCCGCCAACGAGCAGCACTTCGCTGATGTCACTGGCTTTGAGTTTTGCATCATCCAGGGCTTTATGGCACGGCCCTTTTAATCGTTCCAGGGTAGGTTCTACCAGCGACTCGAACTTGCTCCGGGTGAGGGTAATCTGCAAATGCTTTGGTCCGGAGGCATCTGCGGTAATAAAAGGCAGGTTTACCGTGGACTCGAGTTGCGTGCTCAGCTCACATTTGGCCTTCTCGGCGGCCTCTTTGAGCCTTTGGTGAGCCATTGGGTCGGTACGCAGGTCGATGCCTTCGGTCTTTTTGAATTCGTCAGCCAGATAGTTTATCAAGACGGCGTCCAGGTCGTCACCTCCGAGATGAGTATCGCCGTTGGTGCTCAATACCTCGAGTACACCGCCTTCCTCTTCGAATCCACCGATGTCAAGGATTGAGACGTCAAACGTTCCTCCGCCGAAGTCGAAGACCGCGACCTTTTGATTTTTCTTCTTTTCGACTCCGTAAGCAAGAGCCGCCGCGGTGGGTTCATTGATAATTCGCTCGACCTTAAGCCCTGCTATCGTCCCGGCATCTTTAGTTGCCTGGCGCTGTGAATCGTTAAAGTAGGCCGGCACGGTTATAACAGCCCGGGTGACTTGTTCACCGAGATAATCCTCTGCTGTCTTTTTCAGGTCCTGCAAAATCATCGCTGATACCTCTGGCGGTGTGTACTCTTTATCGCGGGCGTGTACTTTGACCAGCTCATCCGGTGCGCCGGTAATTTTATACGGAACTATTTTTTCTTCTGATGAGACTTCGTTATGTCGCCGGCCCATAAAACGTTTAATCGAAAACACTGTGTTTTCCGGATTGGTTACCTGCTGATGGCGCGCAATCTGGCCGACAAGCCTCTCGCCCTTATCTGTAAAGCCCACTACCGAAGGGGTCAGCCGAGAGCCGGAAGAGTTTATAAGCACCTTCGGCGAGGAGCCTTCCATAACGGCGACCACCGAATTTGTCGTTCCCAGGTCTATTCCAATGATTTTAGCCATAATTAAGTTCCTTTCCCTTTTATTGGGTTTTCATCTTGCGTAGGTAAAAGGCGTTCGTATCTTGTTAAATGTAGCCTTTCCATAATAACCGCAAAAAGCGTGCCAGGTG
>CAYSLN010000180.1:0-4621 GCA_964431825.1 uncultured Pirellulales bacterium
ATGGTATTTACCGAGCCAATCAGCCAGCCAAAAAACCAGTTGGAAAAAAGCGATTCGCGGGCAAGAAACCACAAGTGGCGTTTCAAAGTTATTCCACAAAGTACGGGGTCAAGATAGCTCTGGTGGTTACTGACCAGGATAAGAGGGCCGGTTTTGGGGACATTTTCCCTGCCCTCGATGCTAAGACGAAAAAACAGGTTACAGAAAACCTTGCACATCCAGCGGGCCAGAGCGAACCATCGGGCATTTAGTCTTTCTTTAAACATTTCTCTTCAACACAGCGGAGAATCTTCTCCACGACCTGTTCGGCGGTCAAATCGGTAGTATCGATAATAACGGCATCATCGGCGGGCTTTAACGGGCCGACGGACCTGCTCTCGTCGCTTTTGTCCCTGGCTTCTATTGCCTTTTGTATTTGCTCGAGGGTTTCGTTGACGCCTTTGGCCTGTAACTCGGCCTGTCTTCTTCTCGCCCTTTCGGAGGGCTGGGCAGTGAGAAAAAATTTCATATCGGCATCTGCAAACGCTACTGTGCCCTGGTCCCTTCCCTCGGTAACGATTTTTTCCTGTCCTGCGGCAAATTGTCTTTGCATTCGGACGAGTTTTTCCCGCAGCTTCGGGGCGGAGGCAATATGCCTGACATCGGCGGTCACGTTAGTCTGACGTATCCGGTCGGTGACATCAAGGCCATCGATGCGAACGGCCATTACGCCATCCCTGATGGAGAAGTCAAATTTGGTTGTTTCAATCATCTCGAGCAGCTTGTCCTGGTCGGTCATATCGACGCCAGCGCTAATCGCAGCGAGTGTTACTGCGCGATACATGGCGCCGGTATCGAGGAAGCCGGCTTTGAGCTTTTGGGCCAGTTGTCGAGCTACGGTGCTTTTGCCGCTGGCTGCAGGGCCGTCAATTGTAATAACTAAATTTGCCATATGAGATTCGGGGAAGGAACTATTTAATAACCTTGACAGCAATAATACTCGTATCGTCAACCTGCGGAGCAAGGCCCACAAATCGTCTTCTGTAACCGAGGATATTCTTAATCATCTGCTCTGCGGAACCTGCTGAAAACTCTTTTGCGGCGGTGAGCAATTTTTCTCTGCCCCATAATTGGCCGTCAAAGTTGACTGCGTCAATTAATCCATCGGTATAGAAGAGCAGGCAATCATCTTTTTCGAGCGATACGGTTTCAATATCGTACTTTGCCTGGGGATCGACTCCGAGGACAAGGCCGCCCTTTTCCAAATCCGTAAAGCTGCCTTCTCTTACCAGCACCGCGGGCTCATGGCCGCAGTTACAATAGGTCATGGTCTTTTCTTCGACATCAATGGTTGCATAGAACAGGGTGACAAACTCGCCGTCTCTGCACTCGGTACAGGCCATTTTGTTAAAAGTCTCAATGGCATTCCTGGTACGTATAACGGCTCTTATGCCGGTGCTTCTATCGGCTTCGATATAATCGTCGGCCTCCAGGACATCCCGAAATCCGCCGGCATAGGCGCGGACAGCTCCGCGAAACCAACTCATCATGATTGCGGCGGGGACGCCTTTGCCCATGACATCGGCGATTGTGAGGCCGATGCGGCTGTCATTTATCTGAAGAAAATCGTAATAGTCACCACCTACATCGAAGCAGGGGACGTAACTGGCGGCGATATCGAGGCCGGGTACCTGCGGGACCTTCTCCGGAATCATCCTTCGCTGAACAATTCCGGCCAGACGCATCTGCTCTGCAACGCGATGGCCTTCAACGGCCTCGGCGTAAAGCCTGGCATTTGTTATGGCGACGGCACACTGCGAAGCAACGGCCCTGGCAAGGTTGATATCATCCTCCAGGAATCGTCTGGGCTCAGGGCTATACAGCCGGAGCACGCCAATCGGCCTATTCCTGAACTGCATCACAACGGTGAGCTGGCTGACGAGACCTTCTTTGATTGTTGCCTCTTTGTATTTGACCCTGCCGTCGACCCGCATATCGTCCAGCACTATCGCCTCACCTGCAAAGGCGGCTTTAATTACGGGGTCGTCTTTCGAGACAACGCCTTTGTTGCGGTATTCTTCGCTGAGTCCGTAGGTGCTGCGCATTTTCAAATCGTCAGTTCGCTCATCGAGCAGGCGAATCGAGCAGGCCTTAACGCCTACGATTATCACGGCGGCCTCGGCCAACCTATCCAGTACCTCCTGCAGCGAAAACTCACCCGCTACAAGCGTAGTAAGCTGATATATCTGCTCGTCTCTTTCTATCTGTTTTTTTCTCTTTTTTTTCATAATCAGGTGCTCATTTGACTCCAACGGATTATACTTAACTTGGCGCTTATGGTGAACCTTAATTTATTTATTATTGCCGGTTGCATCGGATACGACTTTAGATTAGTATGGAGGATGTAATTCCGCTGCTATCGAAAACTCATTACGATATACTCAATATGCAAGATGGTCGCTAAGCGCATAATTTTCAGAGGCAGGGTTCAAGGGGTTGGCTTTCGCTTTACCGCCCACAGGATAGCGGACCGCCACCAGCTAACCGGTTTCGTCCGCAACGTCCCGGACGGCACTGTTGAGATGTTCGCCCAGGGCCATTCTGAAGATATAGATGACTGCATACGTGACATAAAAGAATCTTTTGCCGAATATATTAGAGAGACCGAAATCGAAGAAACAGCCGCTGACCCAAGATATACAGAGTTCAAAATCACCTTTTAGCTCACTTTATCCTGCCCCTGGGTATTTTCTGCTTCGAAGCAAGCGAAGGCATGATATGCAGCATTGCACAAGAAGGAGACATCATTCGCCAAGATGGCGGATGGCGCCGTGTTTTCGGGGCACTACAAGGTCTGCTCTTCTTTTTGGCTGGTCTTGTTTGACTGCGTAATCAACATCCATGATTTCAACAAACTCGGCTGTGTACTCTTTCAGTACGCCGCAGTATTCCAATCTCTTGTCGGCCTTAAACAACTCAAGCACAACCTTGTGGCCGATATATCTTTCCAATAAAGGCTCGAAGGAAGTTCCTGACGAATCCATCAACTCCTGCTTCATCTGTGAGACGTATTTGTCCTGAGAAGTCAGCACCTTGCCGGCAGGTGCGGCTTTCTTGGCCTGGCTTATCAGCAGATTAATAATCTCCACCACTGAGTCTCTGACAGTTCGAAAGATATTCAGGATTCTCCTCCCGAGTCTGCGCCACGGCCCGGGGTGATACGTCCTTTTTAGCTCTTTTTCTCTTTCCTTCTTATTATGCTCACTGAGTTCATCGTAGAAGCGGATCACAGCTTCGATATTTGGGTACTCATATTTATACAGAATATAGCTGGCCTCATCGTGGCCATCGTCGTCTTTGTGCTTTTGGGGATAAATGAATTCCAGGCCGGTGTTTTCCACTCTCAACTTGCCCCAGATTGTCTTGCCGGTTTTATCCTCCAGCGTCACCATGTTATTCTCAAAGTCTCTGAGGCACTTGTCTCTGCTTCTTTTTCTGACGAAGGCACCGACACCAGTCGCTAAAACGATAAAGATTACAGTAATGGCAAACGTATCAGGCATAACAGGTTCCCTTTAAACAATATCCAAAATTCGCACCATCACAGGTTTATAAACCTGCTATATAACTTCTTACAGACCTTATAATGAACTCTCTATAGCGTACACTATCTTCTCAAACCTAAACAGCGAAATTATTACCAGGTGTGTTGCACAGTCAAATCGAGTTTACAGTGGTCTTGGGGTTGTGACCTGCGTCTTTTCGACATCTGTCGCAGGCCTCGCTCGATGAAACGTTCCCGAACCTCCGTAATTTATGTATGCTCTGCAACTTCTTGTTTAACAAGTTGTTATAAGTATTTGAAGTTTACTGGGTCACGTTGAAACGAAAACTACCACCTGTATATATTGAATTGAACCATGGTCGAGTTTGATATTGGAGCTAATCCGCGAATTATAGCCGGTAGTAGCCTTTTAAAGCCGATAAACGTTGACAAATCCGTCCTGATGTAATAAAATGTAGTTGAAATCCTAAAAACAGCAAAAAACACTGGATTAAGGGAACATAACAACGCTTTTGTGCATCGTGTTATATAGATAATAACTATAATAAGGAGCATAACTTACACAGGTATTTGTCCCAAAAGTCCCAGGGGCATTGTTGATTGGGGAAAAATGAAAAGAAACGCCTTTACACTGATTGAGCTACTGGTAGTAATTGCAATTATTGCGGTATTAATGGCGATTCTGATGCCTTCTCTGAGGGCAGCCAGAGACCAGGCCAAGCGTGTCCACTGCACCAGCAATGTCAAGACACTGACGCTGGCCTGGCTGATGTACAAAGACGAAAATAATGATAAATTGGTTCCGGCCATGCTGTATGGAACACTAACAACCGCGTGGGTGGAGAACCCAGCCGGTGACACTGTCGAGGACAAGCTGGAAGGCATAAGGGCTGGACTACTTTTTCCCTATGTCAGCAAGACTATAGAAGTATATCGCTGCCCTTCCGATAGAAGGATCAAGGACCCTGCACAATTTGCGTTTCGGAGTTATTCCATCGCCAACGGTGCAAACGGAGAACCAGACTGGCCTGGAAGTCACGTTCCCGCCCAGATATATAGTGAGATAAAGAGTCCTTC
>CAYSLN010000181.1:0-4615 GCA_964431825.1 uncultured Pirellulales bacterium
CATGAAGTACGAAATACCAGCCGGCACGGTGATTTATCCTGACCCGTGCGGTTATATTGTTTTCTACGAAGACACAAGTTTCAGCAATCCCAATGCTGTAGGCTGCCACGAAGCTTTTGCCTTGAGCGAGAATGGAGAGACGCTCTATCTTCATTCCGGCCAAGATGGAGAGCTTACGGGATACAGCGAACAGGAAGATTTCGGTGCCTCCGAGACCGGAGTATCGTTTGGTCGATATCTCAAGAGCACCGGCACATACAATTTTGTGCCAATGGACTATAACACACCCGGACTGCCAAATGCTTATCCCAAAGTTGGACCAATTATAATTAACGAGATTATGTACCATCCCAATGATATCGCAGGAGATGCCGAATACATCGAATTGCTTAATATAAGCGGCTCATCAGTTACATTGCAGGAATATGACAATGAGGAAGGCATCTATGCGCCCTGGCGGTTTACAGATAGCGGCGGCATCACCTTCGATTTCCCGCTCGATATCACAATGGAAGACGGTGAGTATCTGCTTTTAGTGAGGGACAGGGACGTATTTGATGACCATTACCCGGATGTTCCCGGTGATGTGCAAATATTTGAATGGGTAAGCGGCAGGCTGGATAATGGGGGCGAGAAGATACAATTATCCAAACCCGGTGATGTCGATGGACAAGGGGAGCGTCAGTATATCCGCATTGACAGGATAAATTACGATGATGAGATGCCCTGGCCTATTGAGCCGGATGGAAGTGGCGCCTCGCTGAGTCGATTGTTCCCACAGTATTACGGCAATGACCCGAATGACTGGACTGCAGCTACAACCTCTCCCGGTAAACCCAACCCGTAAAATCCTGTCTTTTATGATTTTCCCAAATTTTTTATTGGCTTCTTTCAATTATAGTAATGAAGATGTCCAGAGGATATATAATCCGTGTGTCGTTCAAGCCTTATCTGGGAAGTATTTTCTACAAACAGTATAAGGAATTGCTCAGCAAAAAACTACAACCGTACTACAACTAAAAGATACGATATATACCACTAAATATGATATTTACCACTTACTAAGTTCCGAATCTCTGGCCTGTCCCTTGCGTTAAGGCAAGCGAACCGCAGGTTACTAACATTACGATTGGGCAGGGTAAAATAGCGTTGAAGTGTGTTTGTTTTTAAGTCATCGCGGGGCTATGTCGATACTGAATGTGGTTTAGGTTTTTATGTAGGTGGTATAATTATGGGCAAGCAGGATCCTATAATATCGTTTCTCAGGCAAGAGAAAATTATAGATGAGGACAAGCTCCAGACTGTCATCGACCAGCAGCGGGAAACTGGACTAACTTTTATAAGCATACTTAAGAAGGAGAATTTACTCGATGAACACCAATTGACCAGAGTTATTGCTGCTACCAGCAATATAGAATTTGTCAACCTGTCACCGGAGATGGTCGATCCGCTGGTGGCCCACCTTATCTCCTATGAGATGGCTAATCGCCACTGCGTGATCCCAATAAAAAAGGAAAATGATCAGCTCCTCGTGGCGATGAGTTCTCCTACGAATCTGTCTGTCCGGGATCAGATTGAGACCAAGACCGGATACAAGGTTATTCCGGCTGCCGCTACCATCAGTGCTATAAGACAGGCGATACACTACCATTTTGACGTCGCGAATGTGACAAAGCAGGCTATAGCCTCGATGAGGCTCAAAGAAAGTACGAGCCAGAATATCCAATATTATGATGATGACCCGCATAGCTCAGCGAGATCCGCCAGCGACCCCATTACAAAGCTGGTTTCCTCGATAATAAGAGGTGCTATCGATGCTCGGGCAAGCGATATACACATCGAGCCGCAGGAATCCGATATGAAGGTGCGTTACCGTGTAGATGGAATCCTGCGTGTTGCAATAGATGTGCCGGCATCGGCGCAGCTTGAGGTCATATCGCACATTAAGATTATGGCGGATATGGACATTTCTGAGAGAAGGATTCCTCAGGATGGTCATATAACTATACGGCACAATGGTAAAGGGTATGATCTTAGGATTTCTTCCTTACCTGCAGTGGGGGGAGAGAAGTTGGTTATTAGGATCCTCGATAAGAACGTGAATAGGTGGTCGCTTGATGCCGTAGTAGAATCGCCCGATGATAATAAGAAATTTCAAGAACTGGTTAGCAATCCCTATGGAATGATACTTCTTACCGGTCCGACCGGTAGCGGCAAGACGACTACGCTATATTCGGTTCTGCAGTTGGTAAACACCCCCGAAAGGAATGTTGTTACTGTTGAGGACCCTGTCGAGTACCGTCTCGAAGGTATCACGCAGGTGCAGGTCAGACCCGTCGCAGGGATGACGTTTGCATTGGCATTGCGAAGCATAGTACGGCAGGACCCTGATGTCATACTGGTTGGCGAGATACGTGACCTTGAAACAGCAGAAATAGCAATCAGTGCCGCCCTGACCGGGCACCTCGTACTGAGTACACTGCATACTAACGATGCAGCAGGGGCGATATCGCGTTTAGTCAACTTGGGGGTCCCACCGTTTCTTGTTGGTTCGGCGCTTTTAGGGACGGTGGCCCAAAGGCTTATGAGGACCTCCTGTCCCAAGTGCAAACAAACCTATCAGCCATCTAAAGGCGAACTGAAGTCCCTGCTCGGAAAATCTTACAAGGATGAGAATATTGAGCTTTACCGGGGAACCGGATGCAATAATTGCTACCACACCGGATATCAGGGACGGAAAAGTATTTATGAGGTACTAACCATCTCTCCGGAAATCAGGAGAATGATTCTCGATGGAAGCAACGATGTTGCAATTAAGCAACAGGCTATCAAGGAAGGTATGAGAACCCTTCGCAAGAGTGCAGTTGATGAAGTTCTCAGCGGTACAACAACACCGGAGGAGCTGATGCGAGTTGTTGATGTGGGAAGGGAATAATGGCAGTCTACGAATATACAGCCAAAGACGAAACAGGAAAAGAATTCTCCGGTAAGTATAGCGACGTTGACAGTGTTGCCAAGCTTCGTGAGGAACTGACTAAGACGGGTTATGTTCTTGTAAAGGCAAGCCGGCCAAAGTCAGTGGCGAAAAAACGCAGGAAAATAAGACAGAGTGAAATAGTTGCCTTTGCCTATGAGTTTGCCGGGATGTATTCGGCTGGACTGTCAGTTGTTAGATGCCTGGAAACTTTAGAAGAGCAGACAGAAAATCATGCCTTTCGTAGCGTAATTGCTGATATCAAGCAAAGCTTAGAAGCCGGCTCAAACCTCAGAGATGCCTTTGGAAAATACACCAGTCTGTTCTCAGAGTTCTTCCTCGGTATGATTGAGGCCGGTGAGACCGGGGGAAGGTTGGCAACAGCACTCGAAAGGAGTGCCACTTATCTGGAGAAACAGACAGAACTCAGACGAAAGGTCAAATCCGCCTTTGTTTATCCGATCGCAGTAGGTGTTGTATGCCTTGTGGTTGTTCTTTGCCTTTTGATTTTTATCATACCTATGTTTACGCAGTTGTACACACGGTTACATGTTGCACTACCTGCTCCTACCAAGGCCATTTTAACCTTAAGCGATTTGGTCAAAAATTGGTGGTGGGCGATCATTATTATAGCAGTGGCAGCAGTGATAGGGTTACGAAAGCTGTTGAGAAACCCGTCTGTAAAACAAAGATGGGATGTTTTCAAGCTAAATGTGCCTTTTTTTGCTAAGTTTAACCGTATGGTTGTGGTTTCACATTTTACACGGACCTTTGCAATGCTGGCTTCTGTAGGAGTGTCGCTGATAGATGCTTTGGATGTGGCTGTTGTCGTTGCTAACAACCAAAAGATGAATGGAATTGCCAAAGAATTACAGGAAGCGATTAGATCTGGTAATAGTGTTGCAAAATCTTTGAAGGCTCACGACATTTTTCCTCCAATGCTCATCCAGTTAGCTGCTTCTGGTGAGCAGGCGGGGATTTTACCGGACATGCTTAATAAAGGCGCTGATTTTCTCGATAGAGACATAGATAGGATTACAAATATTTTGCTTGTGAAACTGGAACCGGCTCTGACGCTTATTATGGGGGCTGTTATTGGACTAATCCTTATGGCTGTCTATATGCCAATGTTTGACTACATAGCCAACTTAAAATAATCCTTAAGGATGTCGTATCACCTCTCGTGTTACGTGTCCCGGGTTACAGCATTCCTCAATCATAATAGTACAAAAAAAGCCGAAAAAAGTCTTGCCAGCATTTTGGCCAGAACCAGTTATGTGTTAATATTTATTATATAGCAGGAGCGATTATTAACAGCGGCCAGTTACTTCCGATAAAGATACCTGCCTTGGGACTTTGGGCTTGCTGAACCGGACTATGGACGTTTATGGCCGTTTTCTTCATCGGATTTTGTAAAGTGCTTTGTGTCTTATGTCGATAGGTTTTGTGTCGATAGATCGTTGTGTTGATAGGTTAGTGGCGATTAAACTTGGTCCAGTTTTTTCGAAAGGAGAACAAAATGCGTAAGAGAAAAGGTTTTACGCTGGTTGAGTTGCTTGTTGTAGTTCTGATCTTAGGCGCACTGGCGGCAATTGCTGTCCCGAGAATTATTGGAGGGGCAACAACTGCTAAAATTAATGC